>CANGPO010000040.1 GCA_947455705.1 Actinomycetota bacterium
CGTGACGAGGCCGAACTGGCCGATCTTTATGCACCCATTCGTGCTGCGGGTATGCCGTGGGTGGTCGTCGATCTGGCCACGGCCCAGTTGGTAAAAAATGCTGCCAACGCCTTCCTCGCCACGAAGATCTCGTTCATTAACGCGATGGCAGAGCTGTGTGAGGCCACCGGTGCCGATGTCGTCGCACTTGCCGATGCGATCGGACACGACGCACGTATCGGCCGTCGCTTCCTGCAGGCCGGGGTCGGCTTCGGTGGCGGTTGTCTACCTAAGGACTTGCGCGGATTCATGGCTCGCGCAGACGAGCTTGGCGTCGATCAGGCCCTGGCCTTCCTACGCGATGTCGATGACATCAACATGCGTCGCCGTCGTCGTGCGGTTGACGTAGCGATTGACATGCTCGGCGGGTCTATCAATGGCGCCAACATCACCGTACTTGGCGCGGCTTTCAAGCCCGACAGCGACGATATCCGTGACTCGCCGGCTCTCGATGTCGCAACCTCACTGCACGACATCGGAGCGCACGTCGTTGTGACTGACCCGAAGGCACTTGAAAATGCTCGACGCTCCCGCCCTGGACTGACGTACATCGACGATGTGCGCGAGGCGGTTAAGGGAGCTGACGTTTTGCTGCACCTGACCGAATGGCGCGAGTATCGCGAACTCGATCCAGCTGAGCTCGGCACATTGGTAGCCCGTCGAAACATCTTGGACGGACGCAACGCACTCGATGCCACCCTGTGGCAGGACGCCGGCTGGGACATCCGCGCCCTGGGACGACCATCCCTGGGTCGCGCCCGCACTACCTGACCCCGATGCGGCTATGGTTCGCGTATGACCGACACAGCGGATCTGTACGGCGATGTTGAACGCCGTACACGCCTGCTTCGCGACACCGAGGTGTGGGCGGTTGTCGGCCTGTCGGAGAATGCGAACCGAGCCGCCTTTGGTGTGGCGCGATTCCTTCAGGCACATGGCAAACGCATCGTTCCGATTCATCCATCCGCCTCGACAGTCCATGGTGAGCGTGGATACCCCACATTGGCCGATGCGTTGTTTGAAATCGGCCCGATAGACGTCGTCGATGTCTTTGTGAACTCGGCTAAAGCCGGTCAGATTGTTGACGAGGCGATCGCGATCGGTGCCGGCGCGATCTGGATGCAACTCGGAGTCGTCGACGAAGTTGCCGCGGCGCGAGCCCGTTTAGCTGGCCTGGATACCGTGATGAACCACTGCCCCGCCATCGAATGGCCACGCCTGATCAGATGACACAAGGCGCTCGGAGTTATTCGACGGACTCAATCCGACCTTTCAGCGCGTCACCCTTGTCGCGGGCAACCTTGTTCAGAGCCACCTGAAATTCGGCCATCTGACGTCGTAAATCGACGCCCCGAGCATCGTCACCTGCCGACAGGATTCGTACGGCTAACAGGCCAGCATTTCGCGCATTTCCAACCGCAACGCAGGCCACCGGAACACCTGCGGGCATCTGCGCAATCGACAGTAATGAATCAAGTCCGTCGAGATGAGTCAGTGGCACCGGAACTCCGATGACGGGCAATGGAGTCAACGAAGCCAACATTCCCGGTAGATGTGCAGCGCCACCAGCACCCGCGATAATCACCCGGAGGCCACGATCGATCGCGGTGCGCCCGTACTCCACCATTTCATCGGGCATGCGATGAGCCGAGACAACACCAGCCTCGTACGGGACGCCAAACTCATCGAGCGCTTTACCAGCCGCCTCCATCGTGGGCCAATCAGAATCTGAACCCATGACAATGCCTACAAGTGGGTGCGGTGACCCCGCAACGCGATCACTCATCAATTACTCCCGTGAAGTAGTCCGCAGCATGATGGGCACGAGTCAGAAGTTCATCAAGATCGTCACCGACGGCGGTGACGTGCCCATTCTTGCGCCCGGGCCGCACGTCCTTGCCGTACATGTGGACATGTAGACCAGGATCGCGCGCCATCGTGTGCAGGTAGCCGTAATACATATCTGGCTTGTCACCACCCAAAACGTTCACCATCACCGCATGCGGCGCGACAAGGCTGGGGTTACCAAGAGGAAGATCAAGGACTGCTCGCAGATGATTTTCGAACTGCGAGGTCACGGCCCCATCAATAGACCAGTGGCCCGAGTTATGCGGTCGCATTGCTAACTCGTTGATGATGACTCGGCCGTCGCTGGTCTGGAACATTTCTACGGCCAGCATGCCCACCACGTCTAAGGCGCCGGCTACCGTGAGCGCGATCGATTGTGCTTCGACGGCCTGTTCGTCACCTAGCCCGGGCGCAGGTGCCACCACCTCAGTGCAGATGCCATCGGTTTGAACGGTTCGCACTACTGGATACGCAACTGCCTGCCCATGTGGGCTGCGAGCGACCTGCGCAGACAGTTCGCACACGAAATCAACGCGCTCCTCCATCAGCCAGCGGACACCATCGGCCAACTGCGTCGAGGCGAACAAATCCTGCACACCAGCGGCATCGTCGAGCACCCATACGCCACGACCGTCGTAACCACCACGTGAGGTTTTAGCGATCACCGGCCACCCAACCGCGTCACCAAACGCAACCGCGTCGTCGACGTTCTGCGCATGTGCCCATCTCGGGCACGGCATGCCCGCCGCCGTCAGCGCTTCGCGCATGACGATCTTGTCCTGCGCATGGGCTAGCGCAGCCGAGCCAGGACGAACTGCACGCCCGGCATCTTCCAATGCGCGAAGGATTTCGGTGGGCACGTGTTCGTGATCGAAGGTGATGACATCGCAACCTTCGGCGAAGGCAAGCACATCGTCCAGTACGTCATGACGGCCGATGCGAACATCGCGGACAACTTGGGCGGCACTTTCCTGCATCGAGGTGGCCAGAACTCGTAAGCCAATCCCCAGTGCGATTGCCGGCTGCTGCATCATCCGAGCGAGCTGCCCACCACCAATCACCCCAACGGTCGGAAAACCGGGGGCCACGTGAGCATGATCGCTGCTGGTCACGACGAAAGACTAGTGGTTCGACATGCGAGTAAGATCGTCCCTATGCCCGAAACTGTCAGCGAGCCCCCTACACACCAGTCAGTGTGGCGAGCGGGATACGCCAAAGTCGAGCATCTGATCCACGAATTGGCGAAGTTCGGCATCGTTGGGCTCATCGCTTTGGTTTTCGACATCGGAATCTTCAATCTGCTGCGCTTCTATGGCGGACAAGGACCTATGTACGACAAGCCCATTACCGCCAAGGTCATCAGCGTGGCAGTGGCAACAACGGTGGCCTATTTCGGAAATCGCTATTGGACGTTTAGGGACCGGGGACGTACAAGCTTCGGACGCGAATACGTTCTGTTCTTCGTGCTCAACGGCGTGGGCATGTTGATCGCCATCACCTGCCTATGGATCTCGCACTATCTACTCGATCTCACCGGACCCTTAGCCGACAACATCAGCGCGAATGTGATTGGCCTTGGGCTCGGCACAATTTTCCGATTCTGGTCATACCGCAAATGGGTATTCCCTCATGATCCTCAGGCGGCCGAAGACGAGACGATCGCAACGATCGTTTAGAACGTCCCCGCTAGACCGGTGACGCGCCACGTACGTGTCCGACCACGCGATTCGTCAGGGCCGAAGGGCCATCGCGACGGCAGCACGAAGTACGTTCGCAAAACCGGCCAGCGGATAGGTCAACGAGTCGGCCGGGATCTCGACCAACCATCGGGTGCCAAATCGATCTGTGCCACCCATCATGAGTAACTCAGTGACCCCAATCGATGACATCAGAACGGTTTCGGCCGGATCGCTCGTGATGTCGTCCACATCCAGAACGACCGCCCGACCAGAAAGCGCCTGCTGGGTCAAGGGGAAGTCTGACAACGCGTAGGTGTCTGGCAGATCATCATCGGGAATCCGCGCCCGGCCATACGCCGTCGTCACGATCGTTTCACTGTTGGCCTCGACCCGGGAAAGCCACCACGTTGCAGCATTCGCCGACGTTGCCGTTTCACCAGCCACCATAGATAACAATTCACGCGGCATCGCAGTGGGCATCTCGTCGATCCGCGACACGATGCGGTCTAGGAGAAGCGCAGGGCTGTCCGACAACCGACCGCGAATGCGTCGTCGCTCGGTTTCATGATCGTCGAGTTCATCGAGGCTCACCGACTCCCCCGCCGTTCTGGCCAAAACCGGGGTCACGGTGCGGCTTCGTTTCGCGCGGGACTGGGCGGCATCTGCGGCTCTCATGAGGTGAATGCGCGACAGCATCGCCCCGGGTAAATCCGCCGAGGTTGCCACACCCACTGCCGCTCCTTCGGCGATACCGCTGGCAACAAGTTCACTGAGCTTGGTCGCCAGGCCCACCACACTGTCCCGATCTACACCAGAGGTCAGAAGTGCGAATTCATCGCCGCCAATGCGCGCAGCCAAGGTTCCAGGCTGGGTTGATGCAACGTGCGCCAGAAACGAGCCAAACTCGCGCAATGCATTGTCACCGACGTCATGACCGAAGTCGTCATTCAGCCGTTTGAGCCCATTCATATCGGCAATGACCAGGCCAGCGATCCGGTTGAAGTTTTTGGAATCCTCGATCGCCTCGTCGAGCTTCTCTTCAAACATGCGTCGGTTGGCAACGCCGGTAAGTTCGTCGGTGTAGGCGAATCTTTCAATACGTGCCAAATACTCAGCCTGCGCAACCCCGCCCGAAATCTGCGCCACCACGAGTCGGCCGTACTCCAGGTCGTCCGCAGTGAAGTCCAACTGACGATCCGTGCGCGTTGCCCAGAACTCACCCCACACCCGACCTTCGAACATGACAGGTAAGACCAGACATGACTGCTTGTTTTCCGCGATCAGAAGGTTTTGTGTGAACTCATCAGGGTCACGTTGATCGCGGACCTGTACATAGGCATGTCCCTCGTCGAACATCCGCTTCGCCGATGGAGCGTTGGCCAGGTAGTAGAGCTCTTGCGACGGCACCGCCTCCTCACGAGGACCTAGGTCGCCGTCATTAACCAACGTGCGCAAGCGGCCATACTCAGGCTCAAATTTGGAGAGCGAAACTGTGGCCGCATCAAGCGCAGCACGCGATTCGGAAGCGATGACCGAGAGCAATTCACGATAGGAGCGTGCCACCGAAATCAGGCTGACAAGCTCACCCAGAGCATCCAGACGAGCTTTGGAACGATCTACTGATAGATCGCCGTAATCGACCACAACTGCCCCCGTTGTTTTTAGCACTCGGTCATATTGGCGCAGATTCTGCGGCGTTGCGCGGTGAGCGCGACAAAATCTTCGTCCTTGATCAGATCAAGATGTTCCTCAGTCAACTCAGCACATTGCCGACGTCAGACTGCCAACTCCAACGACCAAAATCGACGAATCACTGACCTGCGACGCCACCGGGCACATCGGGGTGCGCACCCGGTGACGGCGGCTCCACGGCCGACCGATCCCCGGAGAACTGGCCCCGACGGCGTTCATCATCGAGCTCACGGAGTCGAGAAATCTCGCTTTGTATGATCTCGACATCGGGAACATTGCGAATAACCAGTTGACCATTCGTTCCACCTGACTCCACAAACAGCGTTCCAGAGTTGAGGAAGCGTTCTAGCGGAGTGTGCACAAAAGACACATCGTTGATTCGGGACAGCGGCATATCGCGGCCGCGGCGAACGAGTAATCCTGATCGAACGATAATTCGACGGTCAGTGAAGACGTAGTTGGTTGTCCACCAATTCAGTAGTGGCCGCACATCGAACCACAGCGCGCCCAGCAACATGGCGATCCCGATGAGCAGTCGGATCTGCGAGTTATCAATCATCGCCAACAGGTAGAAGCCGACGAAGATGATCACTAAGAACATCACTGCCGGAAAAACGAGGGCGCGCCAATGGGGGCGCAGATCGTGAATGATCACTTCACCATCAGAGAGCAGGTTCTTTGGGTACGCCATGAGCCCAGCCTGTCACATAACGCACCGCCTTTGCGCCCGCAGCAAGCACTAGATTGCGGTACGCAGATGCACAATGTCACCCGCTGTCACGACGATCATCTGTCCATCCGACGTTTGGATTGCCAGCCCACCCGACAATTCCACATCCACTGCCCTACCCGTCACTGACGAACCTCCCGGACGTTCGGCTCGTACCAGCTGACCAATCGTCGAGCAGAGACCTCGGTAGCGATCGCGTAGACCCGATGTCACAACATCTCCGCCATCAGCATCCCAACCCTGAACCGCTGACATCACCGCATTAAGTAGGCGCGCCACCAGAAGTTCGCGTTCAACACTTACCCCCTCAAGGCGAAAGGATGTAGCCGTTGGGATGGGCAATTCATCAATCCGTAGGTCAACGTTCAGCCCGATTCCGATAACGGCTGCAACACTGCCATCAACGTCGGCCGCATCGACGCGCTGTACCAAGATTCCGCCAAGTTTTCGCGGCCCCGGACGACCATCAGCCCCATCGGCCTCAACGATGACATCGTTGGGCCACTTTAACGTCGCCGAAAGTCCCAACTCACGGCATGCGTTCACCACCGCTACACCCGTAAGCAGGGGTAGCCACCCCCACTGAGCCACCGGCGCTGAGGGACGAACCAACACGGACATGGCCACTCCTGCACCGGCCGCTGACGTCCACACGCGATCGAGCCGTCCACGACCACTTACCTGCTCGTGGGCCACCACAGTGAACCCAGCCGGGGCACCTTCGGCTGCCTGATCGGCGACATCAGCATTCGTCGACCCAGTCGAATCCACCACAACCACCGGGCCGCGATCCGGGCCGCTCAGTGCGTCAAGGTGACGTCGGAAACGATCGTCACTCCAGTGACGTTCGTCATGCCCGGGCCATCTATCTTCAGGTTCGTGTATCACGTGGTTAAGGTAGGACGTCTAAGGCTTATTCACCTAGCCGTGTTCGCCGGGCAGCGGCCACGCCCTCGGATCCGAGTGGAGGAACCACATGAGTGCAGTCGCAGAAAATGAGTCTGGACCAGACCCACGAACGACGGCAGGAAAGATTGCGCTGTTCGACCAGCGACGAGACGCAGCCGAGCACGCTGCGTCCAGCGCGGCGGTTGAAAAGCAACATGCGCGCGGTAAGGGCACAGCCCGCGAGCGCATTGCCATGCTGTTGGACGAGGGTTCATTCGTCGAACTCGACTCCTTGGCGCGCCACCGCTCCAACGCATTCGACCTCCCCGATCATCGCCCCTACGGCGATGGTGTCGTCACCGGATACGGCACGATCGACGGCCGTCCGGTGTGTGTCTTCTCGCAGGATTTCACCATCTTCGGCGGAAGCCTTGGCGAGGTATACGGCGAGAAAATCGTCAAGGTCATGGACCTAGCCATGAAAACCGGATGCCCGGTTATCGGCATCAACGACTCCGGCGGCGCACGTATCCAAGAGGGTGTGTCTTCACTGGGGCTGTACGGCGAGATCTTCCGTCGTAACGTGCAGGCGTCAGGGGTCATCCCACAGATTTCTCTGATCATGGGTCCATGCGCCGGCGGAGCGGTTTACTCACCGGCAATCACTGACTTCATCGTGATGGTCGATAAGACCTCACACATGTTCATCACCGGCCCTGACGTCATTAAGACAGTTACGGGCGAGGACGTTGAATTCGACGAACTCGGTGGCGCCCGAACGCACAACAGCAAGAGCGGAGTCGCTCATGGCATGGGTGCCGACGAACAAGAGGCAATCGACTTCGTGAAAGCGCTCTTGGCATTCCTACCAAGTAACAACATGGATGAGGTGCCCTCTTTCGAGGTCGCGCTCGATCTGGCCGAGAGCGAATCAGATCTCGCGCTTAATACGCTGATCCCGGACTCGCCAAATCAGCCATACGACATGCATAAGGTGATCGAAGCCGTTCTCGACGACGAAGACTTCCTCGAGATTCAGCCCATGTGGGCGCCAAACATCATCATCGGCTTTGGACGCGTTGACGGCCGATCTGTTGGCGTCGTGGCTAATCAGCCAATGCAGTTCGCTGGCACTCTCGACATCGACGCATCGGAGAAGGCCGCTCGCTTCGTGCGCACCTGCGATGCGTTCAACATTCCTGTCCTCACCTTTGTGGATGTTCCGGGCTTTCTTCCTGGCACCGATCAGGAATGGAACGGCATCATTCGTCGCGGCGCTAAGTTGATTTACGCGTACGCCGAGGCAACAGTGCCCCTGGTTACGGTCATTACTCGAAAGGCTTATGGCGGCGCATACGACGTTATGGGCTCTAAGCACCTTGGCGCAGACATTAACCTTGCCTGGCCCACGTCCCAGATCGCCGTTATGGGCGCACAGGGGGCGGTCAACATTCTCTACCGTCGCGACTTGGCCGCGGCAGAAGACCCCGAGTCACGTCGTGCCGAGCTGATTGAAAACTACGAGCACACGCTCGCTAATCCCTACATCGCAGCAGAGCGTGGTTACGTTGATGCCGTCATCCGTCCCAGTGAGACCAGGGCTCAGGTAACCCAAGCACTCCGCGCACTGCGTACCAAGCGAGCAAGCTTGCCACCTAAGAAGCACGGGAACATCCCGCTATGAGTGACGCCCTATCGGCGACCCCGCACCTACGCATCGTGCGCGGGACCCCAACGCCAGAGGAATTGGCCGCCCTTGTTGCAGTTATCGCTGCTGCATCGAACGCTGCACCATCAAAACCCCCCACCCCGCCTTCGCGCTGGTCTGCGCCCAGTGGGCAGCTTCGTACACCGTTGCCCACAGGGGGCTGGTCACGGTCGATGGCCCTGCGATAGGAACGTTTGTGACGTCGACCAGCACCACGAGCTCACCGGCTGGAATCCGGATCGTTTTGGCATCTGCTTCCCCTGCTCGACTCAAACTTTTGACGTCGGCCGGTGTTCACCCCGACGTGTACGTCAGCAATGTTGACGAAGAGGGAATCCAAGCAATACTCGCCAGTGAAGGTCGCACCGAGCCCGGAGATGTTGCCCTGTCACTGGCCATTGCAAAGGCTGCCGTTGTCGCCGACGAACTGCGAGACCAGTTCGACCCGAATCGAACCACGATCATCATTGGTTGCGATTCCGTTCTCGATCTTGACGGATCAGCTCTCGGTAAACCGCTCGACGCAGACGATGCAGTTGCCCGATGGAAGCGAATGCGTGGCCGCGCCGGTCAACTCTGCACCGGCCACGCCGTCATGGTGCTTGGCCAGACGCAGGATGACGACCAACTCGCCAAGGCAGTTGCCGCCACTGTCGTACAGTTTGCGGCCCTCGACGACGAAACCATCCGTGCATATGTCGCCACCGGCGAACCACTCGCCGTTGCCGGCGCCTTCACCATTGACGGCCTCGGCGGTCCCTTCGTGGAATTCATCGACGGCGATTGGTCGAATGTCGTCGGACTTTCGCTGCCGCTGCTGCGCCACCTCGTCAGCGAACTCGGAATCGGTTGGACCGAACTATGGTCCGCCCCTGCCCAGTAGGGGTAACTCCGACCTGCTTTACCCAGCGAACACAACTCGACCATGTGCCACCCCACGATTGAGAGGCCACGATGGAACGCACGATCGGAATCACAATCGACTGCAATGACCTCGATGACATGGCCCGATTTTGGTGCGATGCGCTCGGCTACGACGATGGCGGATCGCAGGCTCAATACCGGTGGCTCCACCCATCGCAGGGGACCGGGCCGTCCATCATCCTTCAACAAGTACCAGAAGCCCGATCTGGCAAGAACCGGCTCCACCTGGACATCTATGCGGCAGATATTGAAGGTGAGGCCGTCAGGCTCATCGGCGCAGGTGCTCACCGAATCGACGCCGCACCCATCGTCGAAGTTGAGAACACGTGGATTCGGCTGCGCGATCCGGAAGGAAACGAGTTTTGTGTCGTGCAGACCGCTGCGTCGGAGCAGTCTGCCCCGTCATAACGCTGGCAGCGCGACATTTAAAGTGACCGGGCCAGCCAGGCCAAGCTAAAAGTCGGCTTCTCCAGCGGAATGTGAGTATTCCCACCAGCCAGATTGTGCGGTGGGATACACGAAGGGACCAGAGTCTGGCACGCTTCGACATGACATTATGTAGGTCACGTGTACACACTCTCGTTGAACGATCTGCGACCCGCGCCCACGGGTCACGACCACGACATCACGACTGATGTAAGGAGTCGCCGAACATGGCTATCTCGAAGGTGCTCATCGCCAACCGCGGCGAAATCGCGATCCGGGTGGCCCGGGCGTGCCGCGATGCGGGCCTGACGAGTGTGGCTGTCTACGCAGACCCCGATCGAGATGCACTGCATGTCAAGGCCGCAGACGAAGCGTACGCACTCAACGGATCGTCAGCCGCAGAAACCTACCTCGTCATCGACAAGCTCATCGACATCGCACGTACGAGCGGTGCTGATGCAGTTCACCCTGGTTACGGATTCCTATCCGAAAATGCCGATTTTGCACAAGCCGTGATCGACGCCGGTCTTACCTGGATCGGGCCACCGCCGGACGCTATCCGATCCCTTGGAGACAAGGTCAGTGCTCGCCATATTGCCCAGCGAGCGGGCGCACCACAGGTTGAAGGAACACCAGATCCGGTCACAACAGCTGACGAGATCGTTGAGTTCGCAAAAACCCACGGCCTGCCGATCGCCATCAAGGCCGCTTTCGGTGGCGGCGGGCGCGGGCTCAAGGTAGCGCGCACCCTCGAAGAGATCCCCGAGTTATACGACTCAGCAGTGCGGGAGGCCATCGCAGCGTTCGGTCGCGGTGAATGTTTCGTCGAGCGTTACCTCGATCATCCGCGACACGTTGAAACCCAGGTGCTTGCCGATCAGCACGGAAACGTGGTGGTCGTGTCCACCCGTGACTGTTCACTCCAGCGCCGCCACCAAAAGCTTGTTGAAGAAGCACCGGCGCCCTACCTGTCGCAGGCACAGCTCGACGAGTTGTATCGGGCGTCGAAGGCGATCATCCGCGAGGCCGGCTACTACGGAGCCGGTACGTGTGAGTTCCTCGTCGGCGTCGACGGCACCATCTCGTTCCTCGAGGTCAACACCCGCCTTCAGGTGGAACACCCCGTCTCCGAGGAGGTCACCGGCATCGACCTAGTTCGCGAGCAGTTCCGCATTGCCAACGGCGAGCCTCTGGGATTCGACGATCCGGAAATCCGCGGCCACTCCATTGAATTCCGCATTAACGGCGAAGATCCCGGCCGGTCATTCTTGCCAGCGCCTGGTGTGCTGTCAGTGTGGAATCCGCCATCTGGCCCGGGCGTTCGGTTGGACGCAGGCTTCACTACCGGTGACGTGATCGGCGGCAACTTTGACTCGCTGCTGGCAAAGTTGATCGTTACCGGAAGCACCCGCAAAGAGGCGCTCGAGCGTGCTCGTCGAGCCCTCGATGAATTCGAGATTGACGGTATTGCCACCGCGCTGACCTTCCACCGTGCTGTTGTTCGCGATGCCGACTTCGCCACCGATGACGACACCCCCTTCAAGGTGCACACCCGGTGGATCGAAACAGAGTTCGTCAACGAGATCCCGCCGTACTCTGGCGCGTCGACCGAGGTTGACGAACCCGCAACGCGTCAGACCTTGACCGTTGAAGTTGGCGGTAAGCGCATCGAGGTTGTCCTGCCTGGCGGTCTGTCGGTTGGATCGGGTGGCGCGGCCGGATCAGGACCGAAGGTCCCCACCCGCAAGACCAAGAAGTCCGGTAGCGCAGCATCAGGTGATGCGGTTGCGGCACCCATGCAGGGAACCATCGTCAAGGTAGCTGTAGCTGAAGGCCAGACGGTTGCCGCCGGCGACCTAGTCGTGGTCCTCGAGGCCATGAAGATGGAGCAGCCCCTCAACGCCCATAAGGCTGGAACGGTCACCGGGCTTACCGCCGAAGTCGGTTCGACAGTGCCAAGCGGGACGGTTCTACTAGAAATTAAGGACTAAGCGGCCGGCGTCCCCCATCGGGCCTGAGCAGACGATGTTGAGATGACACCTCGAGGCAGGGCTTGCGCCCTACATGCTTAATCGCGCTGCGTGAGTCAGTATGGGGTTATGACAAGTGCTCACGGACGCGTACCAACAATCCGAACAGCCACAGCCGATAGCCGCGGCCTGCGGACCGCACTGATCGGGGGCGTGCTGAGCCTTCTTGCTGCGATCACCCTTCTCACCGCACCGGCTGCGCTAGCCGACACCACCGTCTCCGATGCGGCGGCTGCACTGCGTCAAGGTGAGTCCGTCTTCGTAGCACCCGACGCGAATCCGACCATCAGTGCAGCCGAGGCAACAGCTCTGCGCACGCGCATCTCAAAGATCGACCACCCCTACTTCGTCGCGATCCTGCCTGCCACGGCCATGGTGAACGGAGATCCCGCGTCGACCCTGCGTCAACTGCGCCAAGAGGTTGGGCTCACCGGCACATACGCGGTTGTCGTCGGCCCATCGTTCCGCGCCGGTGATACGTCAGTTGCGGTGAGCGACTTAGCTACCGAGGCATTTCGTAAGCACGCAGATGAGGGTGTCTTCGCCGTTCTCGATTCATTCGTTGCCAGTTCTGGTAAGCGGATCAGTGGCCAGACCGGAGATACCACCAGCATGGTGCCGGGACTGCTCCTGGTGGGTGGTTTAGGTGCCGCAGGGCTTGGTGGCTTGTTCTACTTCCGCGGCCGTAAGCGCAAAGAGACCGAGGCTCAGCTCGCAGCGATTCGTACGGTCGTCGATGAAGATGTCACGCAGTACGGCGAAGAGGTCATGAAACTCGATGTGAACGATCCTGGATTGAACGACGAGGGCCGCGAACATGCTCGGAACGCATTGGATCTGTACGACAAGGCAAAGCGTTCCGCCGACGAGATGACCTCCCCGGATCAGGCAGCGCGGGTAACGACGGTCCTAGAGGACGGGCGTTACTCACTGGCATGTGTGACGGCCCAGTTAACTGGCCAGAAGATGCCCGAACGTCGAGCCCCCTGCTTCGTTGATCCTCGGCACGGTCCAAGTGTCGACGACATCATGTGGGCACCCGACGGCGGAGCTCCACGCGCTATCCCTGTCTGCTCCGCCTGTGCCGTTCAACTCGAGGCCGGTCTGATGCCTGCCGCGCGGCAAGTCAACGTCGGCGGCCAGATGGTTCCGTATTGGCGCGGGGGCGCCATGTACGGACCGTACGTCGGCGGCTACTACGCCTATAGCGGGGTCGACATGATGTCCACAATCTTCATGGGCACCATGATGGGCAACATGATGGGCGGCGGTTTCTACGGCCCCATGGGCGGTGGGTGGTCAGGTGGCGATACCGGCTCCGGTGGGTTCGGTTCCGGTGGATTTGGTTCCGGTGGCGACTTCGGCGGAGGCGGCGGGATGGACTTTGGTGGAGGCGGCGGCTTCGGCGGCGGCGATTTCGGTGGTGGTGGCGACTTCTAAGCCCGCCACCACGAACTAAAGCCGCTGCTGATGTAGTTGACGCGCTGCTTCAGCCACTGAGCCGGTTAGCGACGGATAGACCGCAAACGTGCCAGCGATGTGATCGACGGAAAGTCGCTGCTCTACTGCCATCGAGATCGGGAAGATAAGTTCGCTGGCTCGCGGTGCGACAACAACGCCACCGACCACCATCCCGGACCCGGTGCGGCAATGTAGCTTTACAAAACCATCGTGAATACCTTGCATTTTCGCGCGAGCATTCGTCGCGAGCGGCATCTTGACGGTGTGCACGTCCAGCCCCTCTTCATCGATCTGCTTCTGCGTCACGCCAACGGTGGCAATCTCCGGATCGGTGAACACGTTGCTGGACACCGAATCTAGATGCAGTGGCGTCACAGCTTCACCAAGGTGATGCATCATCGCGATGCGCCCCTGAGCGGCGGCAACCGAGGCCAACATCAACACGCCCGTCACATCGCCGGCTGCGTACACCCCACGAGCGGACGTGCGCGACACTCTGTCGGCAATGATGTAACCCATATCGTTCAAGGCAACTCCGGCCTCGAGCAGACCCATATTCGCGGTGTTCGGAACTGACCCCACCGCCATCAGACAATGGCTTCCCTCGACCTTGCGACCGTCAGCCAGCGTGACAACGACACCATCACCGTGACGCGTGACGGATTGTGCCCGGGACCTGTTGAGCAGGTTCATACCGCGACGCAGGAATACATCTTCCAGAACCTGCGATGCGTCGGCATCTTCACCGGGAAGAACTCGGTCACGTGATGACACCAACGTGACCGTCGATCCGAGCGAGGTGTATGCCGACGCAAACTCAGCACCGGTGACACCCGATCCGACAACAATCATGTGCTCGGGCACAGACTCGATGTTGTAGAGCTGATCCCAGGTCAGAATGCGTTCACCATCTGGCTCGGCGTCGGCCACGACACGGGGACGAGCACCCGTGGCGACAAGAACCACGTCGGCTTCGATTGCTTCCGAGCCACCGCGACCTAAATCGGCCACTACTACCGACGGACCCGCAAGGCGGCCACGGCCACGCACAATGCGTACGCGCAACTCCTCTAGCTGAGCTTCGATATCTGATGACTGGGCCGTGGCTAGATCACGTACGCGACCGTTCACCACACCAAGATCAACCGAAACCACACCTGGTGTCGGCTCACCACCGTTGACGCGCAGGCCGAGCGCACCACTTGAGGCCGAGATCGTCATCAATTCAGCCGTAGCGATCAACGTCTTACTGGGAACGCAATCGGTGAGAACTGCCGAACCACCGAGGCCAAGTTCCTCGACAATCGTGACGCTGGCACCAGCCCTTGCTGCGGTAAATGCCGCTTCGTAGCCACCAGGACCGCCACCAATAATCACCACACGTGTCATACGGCCATTGTTGCGTACCGCTTCTCGGTAGTCTCGTAGCGTGACTCTTTATGCCGCATACGCGAGCAATCTTGATCCACTTCAGATGTCGCTTCGTGCCCCGCACTCGCCCGTGGCTGGTACCGGGTGGCTACCGGGTTGGCGGCTGACGTTCGGCGGTGAGGATCGCGGCTGGGAGGGTTCACTTGCCACCGTCGTCGAAGATCCCGACAGCCAAGTCTTCGTTGCCCTCTACGACATTGCGCCGCACGATGAGGCCGGTTTAGACGGTTGGGAGGGTGCTGAACTCGATATCTACGTCAAGATTCGCGTTCGCGTTGCGACCTTGGACGGAGATGTCACGGCGTGGCTCTATGTGCTCGATGATTACGAAGGTGGCATTCCCAGCGCTCGCTATCTCGGCATCATCGCTGATGCCGCAGAAGCTGCCGGTGCTCCCCACGACTACGTTGCAGCTCTGCGCTCGCGACCATGCCGCAGCATCGGCTGAGCCAACCTACGGCTGTTGTTGCCACACTGCCGCTAGCGTGAGCACGTGACGATCAGCGATTACCTCGACCCGTTCGATGCAGCACGCCAAGCGGCACAAGCAATTGGCGAGCGAAGCGGCACCCCACAGCACGATGTCGCCATTGTCCTTGGCTCGGGTTGGGGCAGTGCCGCAGAAGCCCTTGGAGATGTTGTCTGGGAGCAGGAATCTGCCCGTCTGCCACATTTCGTCGGATCCACCGTGCCGGGCCACGGTGGACGCGTGCGAAGTATTCGGAGGGGAGACTCAAACGTCCTGCTGTTCATGGGACGCACTCACCTCTACGAAAACCATGGCGCGGTTCCCGTCGCGCATCAGGTTCGAACCGCAGCTGCCGCTGGTTGCCACACAATCGTCTTCACCAACGGTGCCGGCTCGTTGAACCCAGCATGGCTACCTGGAACTCCCGTCTTAATTAGCGATCACATCAACTTGACCGGGGCCTCGCCTCTCGATGGCGCAACATTCATCGATCTGACTAACCTCTACTCGCTCCGGCTACGCGAACTGTGCCGAACCGTGGCTCCGGAGTTAGACGAAGGCGTCTACATTCAGTTCCGCGGACCTGCCTATGAGACTCCCGCGGAAATCCGCATGGCTCGAACCATGGGAGCAGATCTCGTAGGGATGTCCACCGCTCTGGAAGCAATAGCAGCCCGTGAATCAGGGATGGAGATTCTCGGAATTTCACTCGTCACAAATCTTGCTGCGGGAATGACGGGCGATGCACTCAACCACGAGGAAGTTCTGGCGCACGGCAATGCTTCCGCACAGCGGCTCGGAGGCCTCTTAGCATCCGTTCTCGATACGTTGGCCGTCCGCAACTAAGGGCCCGTGCGCCGCCTCAGGCTAGGCGTTGAGGTCGTCCCGGGTATACGAATACGAGTACAGGTCATGTCGTCCATCGACCCGCTCTTGTGCACTACGCAGGAGGCCTTCGCGCGTAAAGCCAGCGTTTTCAAGGGATTTCTGCTCGGCTATATTCGTCACGTCCGTACTTGCCTCGATGCGGTCTACCGCGGTGCTCGTCAGCAAATGCTCAGCGAGCAAGCGTTGTGCAATCGTCCCAATGCCGTGGCCGCGTGCATGTTCGGCGAGTCCGATACCTATGTTCCACGCCTTTGAACCCTCGTTGGGTCCATACCAAACCGCATGCCACGACAAACTGCCGGCTGTTGCGCGTAGTCCGTCCATATCCGTGACCTCAATGTGAAAACGCGCGAGTTCCGACGGGATCGACTTGGACTGATCTTCGGGCCACATGTCATAGGGCGATGGTTCGTCGACCATGTTCTCAGGGACAAAGGCAACCAGCTCGACACGTAATCCCGCTGGGGTCTCGGCCGCAGCAAAAATCTGACGTTCTGAACTCATGGGGACATCATGCCCAGAGCGCTACGCCGATGCTCGATAGGGCAGCCACCGCAGTGACCAACACCACCATCACGTCACGATCGACCGTAGTTGTTTCGAGTTGAGTCGTGGAACCAACCGCCAACGACTGAGCATGCTCCTGAAGAAGTTCGACCACAGAGCGAGAGAGGTTTGTCGGTGTTGTTTCCATCCGAGCATTCAATGGCATACGTGCATTGATCGCGGAATTCATAGCCGCCGCGGCCGACCGTCGTTCCCGTCGAGGCAGGGCATAGCAGCGAATCTGTGACGTCTCCGTCTCAACAATGACGACGTCTTTCACCCGCACATCGGTGATCAGCGACCACGGAATGTGCACCGTTCGCAATGGATTGAGCACCCGTAATTCATCAGGACGTTCCATGACGGCGGGGCGAACACCGAGTAGATAGCACCCGCAGACGACCAGCACACACAGGCCCACGGAGATGATGCGATTACTACCCGTCTGCGTTACCAACGAGCTGCCGGCCATCAGCGCCATCAAGGCGATAATCCACCATCCAACGACTCGCCCGCCACCAAGGCGATACGTACCAAGCCCGCTCGCCATCTGACTACTCGTCGCCATTGTGGTCCATGGCATCGAGTGCCTCCAACACCATCTCGAACGTCGTCGCCGGGTGGGCAAAAGCGAACCGCCCCACGACCTCCCCTTCCCAGGTTGTACTCGTGACGAAAGCAACTTGGCGAGTCAGAAGATCGTGCGCCCATCGGTCGTAGTCAGCCGCCGTCCAACCAGTGCGGCGGAACAGAACAACGCTGAGCGTTGGTTCGCGAACGAGCTCGATATCGGGGCGACGATTCAACTCATCGGCCACCTGCCGAGTCAATGTGATGCCATGCTCAATCGCAGCGGTATAGGCACCTGAGCCGTTCACTGCGAGCGAGAACCACAGTGGCAAGCCACGTGCACGCCTGGTGAGGTGGTACGCATAATCCGTCGGGTTCCATTCATATGATCCGTCGTCATGATGAAGTGCGTCCAGGTAGCCGGCCTTCTGAGTGTGCACACTCTTGGCCAGCGCTGGATCGCGGTAAATCAGTGCGGCACAGTCGAATGGCGCAAACAGCCACTTATGGGGATCGACAATGAACGAGTCGGCGTTCTCGATTCCGGCGTAGAGCCCGCGCACACTGGGTGCGAACAACCCGGCACCACCATAGGCGCCGTCAACGTGAAACCAGAGTCCGTACTGCTGGGCAACGTCGCTGATACCCGCCAGATCATCGACAATTCCAGCATTCGTAGTTCCAGAGGTGGCGACCACAGCGACCACAGATTCCGGATCCGCATCGGCTGCCATGACAGCGGCAAGATCTGAACCAAGAAGCCGGTGGTCGGCAGGGCGCACAATCAACGGATCAACATCGAGGATCGACAACGTGTTCTTGATGGATGAGTGCACCTGCTCGCTGACCGCAATTCTCAACCGTCGGTATCGGGCCTGCTCACCGTACTTTTCCACCAACCGTCGACGTCCGACATCGCGCGCAACAATCAGGGCCGAGAGGTTGGCTGCCGATCCACCGCTTACGAATACGCCACCAGAGCTTGCCGGAAGACCAGCTGCGTCGCTGATCCACCGCAGCACCTGGTTCTCCGCCGCTACAGCACCTGAAGCCTCAAGCCACGAGATCCCCTGCAGCGAGGCTGCAGACACGATCATGTCGAACAGCAACGACGCCTTCGTTGGAGCATTGGGAATGAACGCCCAAAAGCGAGGTGAATCGGCCGAGAGCACGGTCTTCGACAGGTGCTCCTCGTAGAGGTCAAGCACCTGTGCCGTGGGCAATCCGTGATCGGTGAGCAGGCCGCTGAGAATCGAATCGATCACCGACTTGTCGCCGGGGAAGTCCAACGGAGTCTCGTCCATCGACAAGCGCTCTGTGACGTAATTCAAGATCAGTTGGGTCTGGGAAGGATCAAAATGATGCATCCGCAGGTGGGCGGGGACGGTCGCGGCCATGTCGTAACTCCGAAGATCTCAGCACGCCGATGGCCTATCCACGCAGCAGGTGCCGTGACGACTGTATCCCCCGCGCGGCCACGTACACGACTAGGCTCTCCACATGGTCGAACACCCGATGGCTCCGCGTGAGTTGAGCGAACAGGTACACGATTGGTACGCGCAGATCACTAGGGGACGCGCAACCACGCTGATCGAACTTGATGCCGCCGCGTGGGGTTTGCTCACGCCGGAATGGCCACGTTCCTACGCAAACAACGGTCTGCTGGTGCGCCGCGATCCGGGGGCCCAACAACTCCTAGCCTGGAGCGAAGAGGTTCTTGGCGATGACCGGTTCAATCATCGATACATCATGGCGATGTGCGACCTATCCGATGAGACGAAAAATGCTTTGACAGACGCCGGCTATCAGCTTGAACCCGAGTTGCAGATGGTGCGCCCGATGAGCGATGCAGATCTCACTGCGATCAATGACCTCGTGTCGATCGTGGACGAAGAGACGATCCGCCCGTTCAACGCGCGTATGTGGCGTGAGGAATGGCTGCCCACCGCTGACGACGAAACTATTCGTCAACTCGTCGGTCGACGAGCAACCTATTCACGCTCAACGGAGTTCATCAGTTTCGCGATTCGAAATCCGGAACCTGATTCAGCCGCCACGGATTTTGTGGCTTGCACAGATGTTGCGGTGAGCGGATGGGCAGCGGAGATAGATGGGGTTACGACCCTTGCAGCCCACCGCAAACGTGGCTATGGCGAAATTCTGATTCAAACAGCCCTGTCGATCTCTCGATCACGGGGTTGTGACTACACGGCCCTGACTGCCCTAGCCGACGATTGGCCCCGGCACTGGTATGCCCGTCGCGGATTCCTCAACACCGGCCCGGCATGGGTAGCAACCAAGATCCTGGATGGATCGACGACCGACGGCACCACCATCGGATAAGACGATGCGATACGTCCTGATTGGTTTAACGCTTGGGTTAGGTTCGGGCATCTCCCCCGGACCCCTCCTAGCACTGGTGATCTCCACGACACTTTCACGGGGATTCCGCGCGGGAGCTCGTGTCGCCTTCTCACCTTTGGTGACCGACTCGGTCATCATCGCGGTGAGTTTGCTACTGGTGCACTCCATACCCACCCGGTTCGCATCAGCACTCGGAGTCGCTGGCGGTCTCTACGTCATCTGGCTTGGGATTGACGCACTGCGCACACCCATCGAGACGGACGTCGCAGTTATGACAACCTCATCGGATCCACTTGCCCGCGGCACGTTAGTTAACCTGCTTTCGCCACACCCATGGCTCTTCTGGATCGTGGTTGGCGGCCCTATCTTGCTTGCCGCATGGGCAGATTCACCGATCAGTGCAATCGGCTTCCTGATCGCATTCTTCACGCTCCTAGTGGGTACCAAGATCGTGATCGCCGCGATCATCGCCCAGGGACGTGAGCGTCTGTCCCCACGCAACATGCTCCTTGCACAACGTATTGCGGGGGCCTTATTGGTGTTGGCTGGCCTTGCCGTCGTCGTGCAATTTGGTCAACAGTTACTGGTCTAGCCGATCTCGGCCATTAAGTCGGCGTACGTTGGTTTGACGTACTTCTCAATCAAGGCAAGCCGTTCATCGAAGGGTAAGAACGAACTCTTGAGGGCGTTGACCGTGACCCACTGCATCTCTCGCAGACCCCAGCCCAAAGCCTCTGATAGCAATGCCATCTCACGGGTCATGGATGTTCCAGACATCAATCGATTATCTGTGTTTACGGTGACGCGGAAACGGAGTTTGGTGAGAAGTCCGATTGGGTGCGTCTCAATGGATGTCGCCGCACCCGTCTGAAGGTTGGACGATGGGCAAAGCTCTAGTGGGATCCGCAGATCTCGCACATACGACGCAAGCCGTCCAAGCCGCGCAACGCCATCTTCGTCGACGTGAATATCGTCGATGATGCGCACCCCGTGGCCGAGCCGTTCACAACCGCAAAACGCCACCGCTTCATGGATACTTGGCAAACCAAATGCCTCACCGGCATGAATGGTGATGTGGCATGACTCACCACGCAAGTATTCAAATGCATTGATGTGACGCGAGGGCGGGAACCCGGCTTCCGCACCTGCGATATCAAAACCAACGACGCCCTGATCTCGATAACGCACCACGAGTTCAGCGATTTCCCGCGACCTCGCCGCAGATCGGATCGCTGTGAGCAAGGTGCGGACGAGAATCTGATTTCCCTGCTCGGCGGCTCGCTCTTCTCCGATTCGAAAGCCCTCGAGAACGGCTTCAACTACCTCGTCAAGGCTGAGTCCAAGCGAGAGATGCAGTTCTGGTGCGAACCGAATCTCGGCGTAGACAACACCGTCGGCAGCAAGATCCTGTGCACATTCACGTGCAACACGAATGAGTGCATCGGAGGTCTGCATCACGGCAACTGTGTGCTCGAAGGTCTCCAAGTATCGCTCAAGGGAACCGGAGTCGGCCGACTCAACGAACCACTGTGCCAATCGCTGCGGATCAGTTGTGGGCAAACGTTCGTACCCAACGGCGCGCGCAAGTTCGATGACGGTCTCCGGACGCAGGCCACCGTCCAAGTGATCGTGCAGCAGGGCTTTGGGCGCCCGACGAATCACATCGAGAGGAACTGTGGCTGCCTGACCAGCGGACTGATCACGGGGCACCCCAGCGGCTATCGGCCCAGTTTCAACACTCACCGTGACACGGTATCGCGCCTAGAAGGTGTCTGCGGGGGTGTAAGCGCCCCACACCGCCCGTAACGCATCAGAAACCTCGCCGACGGTGGCATGCGCGCGCAAGGCATCCCGCATCGGATACAGCACGTTGTCGGTCCCCTCGGCCGCTGCCCGCAGTGCGGTGAGGGCCGAATCGACGGCGGCCTGATCTCGGTTCGCACGCAGGACGTCAAGTCGCTCACGTTGCGCTTCACCAATGGTTGGATCAACACGCAATGGCTCGTATTTTTCGTGATCGTCGGTGGTGAAGTGGTTCACCCCGACGACGATGCGCTCACCAGAATCGATCTCCTGCGAGATCCGATACGCGGAGCGCTCGATCTCGGACTTCTGGAATCCGGTTTCAATGGCGGCCACTGCCCCACCCAGATCTTCGACCTGGGCCATGAGCGCCACGATCGCATCTTCAAGTTCGTCAGTCATAGATTCGACTACATACGACCCGGCGAAGGGATCGACCGTGCTGGTGACGTCAGTCTCAAAGGCCAGCACCTGCTGAGTACGCAAGGCAAGACGCGCTGCTTTCGCAGTGGGCAGTGCGATGGCTTCATCAAAGGAGTTTGTGTGTAGCGACTGCGTTCCACCAAGTACCGCTGCGAGTCCTTGGATGGCGACGCGAACGAGATTCACTTCAGGCTGCTGAGCCGTCAATTGAACCCCAGCGGTCTGCGTGTGGAATCGAAGCATCTGACTCTTGGGATCTTTTGCGCCGAATTCATCGCGCATGACCCGTGCCCAAATACGACGGGCCGCACGGAATTTCGCTACTTCCTCAAGCAGTGTCGTTCGTGAAACGAAGAAAAAGGCTAGCCGAGGTGCAAATTCATCGACATCCATGCCAGCTTCGATTGCCGCACGCACATACGCAATGCCATTTGCCAGCGTGAACGCAATCTCCTGAGCGGGCGTCGCACCAGCTTCAGCCATGTGATAGCCCGAGATCGAGATGGTGTTCCATTTCGGCAACTCGGCCTTGCAGTAGCTGAAGATGTCCGTGATGAGTCGCAGAGACTCGGCCGGCGGGTAAATGTAGGTACCGCGCGCGATGTATTCCTTGAGCACGTCGTTCTGAATCGTGCCGGTCAACTTATCGGCGGTAACCCCTTGTTCTTCTGCGACCAATTGATACAGAAGCAGTAGCACGGCGGCAGGCGCATTAATCGTCATTGACGTCGAGACGTCATCAAGGGGGATCTTGTTGAACAGCAGTCGCATGTCTTCGATCGAATCGATGGCAACACCGACCTTGCCCACCTCGCCGTGGGCGAGCGGGTGATCTGAGTCGTAGCCCATCTGCGTTGGCAGGTCGAACGCAACAGACAGGCCCGTGGTTCCGGCGCTGATCAATTGGTGATAGCGAGCATTGCTTTCCGTCGCGGTGCCGAAGCCCGCGTACTGGCGCATCGTCCACGGGCGTCCGGTGTACATGCTCGGATAAACGCCGCGGGTGTATGGGTACTGACCAGGTTCGCCAAGTTGCTGCTGCGCATCCCAACCAGCAAGTGCCTGCGGACCGTATACCGGCTCGATGGGCAAGCCAGATTCTGTCTGACGCGCCACGCTGCCTCCACCCTTCAACGACGACTGGTAATCCGCCGAATCCCGCTAGTGAATCCTTCAGATGAATAGCTCCACGGTAGTGGCGTTACTACTCCTGGCGGCAGGGGGCACCGGGTGAGACTTGTCACGCAGCCCAACCAGGATTGTTGCGACACGGATCAA
>CANGPO010000041.1 GCA_947455705.1 Actinomycetota bacterium
CTGTCGATGCTGCCGCTGACCGCGCTGATCTTCCTTCCGTTCTTCAAGCCAGGCAGCATGAACTGGTCGAATATCGCCGGGTTCAGCTTGCCCGAAGGTGTCACCGGTTCACCGGCGTTCTACCTTGGTTGGGTCTTCCCGATCACCTGGAGCGTCATCGCCATGGAGGCTGCTGCCTGTTACGTGGGCGAGTGTCGCGACCCAGCACGTGATGCGAAGATCGCGATGACGGCCGAGGGTATCTACGGTGCATTCATCTACATCATGACCCCGCTCGTGTTCGTCGGCGTGCTCGGTGCAGCAGACACCTTCGATCCGCTAACCCTGTACACGGAATTCACGGCGAAGTTGTTCGGTGACGCACCCTGGGTTCAGTGGGTCATCGGCATTCCTCTGATCCTCGCCCTGATCCTGTCCGTGCTGAACGCCATCATGGGCTGTGGCCGATCCCTGTGGCAGGCATCTGAAGACCGCGCCCTGCCCGAGTGGTTCGGCAAGGTCAACTCACATGGTGTGCCAGACCGCGCGATGCTCTTCAACGTTGTCTGCTCGATCATCGTGCTGTTCTTCGGCTCACCACTGGCGATTTACATCTTCTCCAACGCCGGTTACCTGTTCGCCTGTTCGTTGGCGCTACTCGGCTACTTCGTTTACAGGCACATGCGGCCAGAAACGCCGCGTCCCTACCGTCTGCCCACGTTCATGAAGTGGGTTGCACTCGCGATCTTCCTCTTCTGGGCAGTCGTATGGGTTTATGGCGGTTGGAACGCACCAGACATCGTCGTCGCTGCTGGATCAGGGCCAACCCTGTTCCTCATCGGTATCGCCATCATGTTGCTCTACATCCCGTTGCACATGATGCGTCGTGCCAGCGACCGCAAGAAGGGCATTGATACGGAGATGACCCCCGCCTTGTAAAGCAAAGTCAAAAAGTGTGGGTCCCGGAAGCAACTTCCTGGACCCACACTTTTTTGCTTTGTAGTGGTGCTACTCCACGATCACAGTGCGCGTTGCCCATGCGTCAGCAGCGGTAACAAAGGAGCAGTGCGTAACTACATGTGAGGTTGGGTCCATCACGATTTTCAACGTGGTGGTAGAAGCTCGACCACGCAATGCGAACGATGCGTCAAAGGCACTACGCGCACTGGCCGGATGCGCCGGCAGCTCACGTGCCGCACCGGTGGATCGCGCTGCCGCCGCACCATTGAGCACAGCGCCGTGGTCAACTGCTGCATCGGTCACAAGACCCGTTGGCCACTGCGGATCATCATGAAGCAACGCCTCCACCACAGCGGCTGCCGCTTCGCGAAGTGCTCCGTCCGGTTCCGGTACGGCCTCAACTCCAAGTGTCTGCACGTGCTGCTTGGCCAGCGGCATGAGTTGAATGTCGATCTTCAGGCGACCACGCGCACCTGGTCGAACCCATTCCATAGACGACGGAGTCGTGGCCGTAACCTCCTGGGCCGGACCTGCCAACCCACCCACCTTAGAAATGGCGTCAGCGATGTCCTTCTTGCGATGATCGCGGGGTAGGTCGAAGTCGACATTCGAGGCGAAGAGTTCATCTGCAATTCGGTCATTCCATGAATCAAGGAGTGCATCAACGCCAATCTGCGCCGCTTTCGCCGCTGGCGTCAATCGGATCCTGCGGGCTGGTGCATCAACAGCCTCTAACAGAGCCAGTAGCGCGTTACGTGCCGCAGTTCGTCCAGGGCTGGCATAGCGGCCATTAGCAAGCCCGATAACACCGAGGCCGGTCGTTGGATGCCACACCATGTGCGAGCCATAGCCTGGGTAGCCTCCGCTGTGGCTCACGATGTCACCAAACCGCTCATCGGTGGCGACGACGAGCCCGAAGCCGTAAGCCATGGATTCGCCATGCGCGTACTCCACACCCGTCTCAATTCCGCGCGTTGCGGTGAAGAACCGGCTTCCCTGCTGCATCTCGCGAAGTGACGAACGACGTAGAGGTATAGCGGCGTCATCATCATCTCGAGCAGGAAAAGCACCAGCCAGAACCGAGACCCAGCGAGCTAAATCCTCCACAGTGCTTGCGATCCCGCCGAGTGCGGCGAATTCACCCGTTGATGCCCACGGTTCGACATTCCACTGATCGTCCCTACGGAAATGACCATCGGCTAGCCGATCAACGGGAATGTCCTCGAGCCGGAACCCCGACGATGCCATTCCCACAGGGGCCAGAATCTTCGAACCAATGAAGTCCTGGAACTGCACACCCGACACGTTCGTAATGATCCGACCAAGGAGCGAATAGCCTAGGTTTGAGTAATCGAAGACCACACCTGGGGTTTCATCAAAGGTGAGTCCGCCGGCGAGCATCGCAGAGAACTGAGCCGCATCGATCGACTCCTGACGATCAGCCCACGGATCATCAGTCGCCCAGCCGGCACTCATGGTCAGCATGTCGCGCACCGTCGGGGGCCGCGAATCACGGGTAGGCAGGGTTACGGTTGCGAGCTCGGGGACGTACGCCGAAACGGGTGCATCGAGAGCCAACTGGCCAGCGTCACGCAACATCAAGATTGCCGCCGCCGTGAAGCTCTTGGTCATCGAGGCAATCCGAAAGACCGTACTCGCGGTAGGTGGGACTTGCTCACCCAGTCGCGCGACCCCAGCTCCACCGGAATGTACGAGTACACCGTCACTCACCACGCCGTAGGCGATTCCGGGGGTGGTACCTGCGGTAACGAAGTCACCCATCAGGCGGTCGATACGGTCAAAAGTTGAGTCGATATTCACCATGAGACGCGAGCGTACGCGGTTATGGCGCGGGGCGCGTAGCGGCTGCCCGAATGCGATCAGAAAAATCGATCACCCATTTGGATCAAAAGCCACGTCCACCGCTTATGTAGCCCGTTTGGCGGGTCGAAGACATAAGTGTGAGCACATACAGGCACCTACACCGCACGGCGGTCTTCGCCACTGCCTCGCTTGTTTTCGCGGTTTCTGCCACGGGAACAGCATTTGCCTGGGTACGCAGCGACGGCGCGGCCACCAAGGCCCCCAGTACGGTGTCTGTCTCTGTCGACCAAAGTGCCACCGCAGCCGCTAACGCAACCTTCCAGGGCCTCAACGCAGTGGTCCCCACCGCAACACCGGAACCTGCGAAGCCGGCCACGGCGGTCGTGACGCCCACTCAAACGGCCACCCCGACGCCTGCCCAAACCTCGCAGCCCGTTAGGCCCGCAGTTAAGAAGATCGCCGCGACAGCGTCGGTACCGAAGTCGATCACCATTGACCACTACGTCAACAAGCCCGGCTCGCAGTCCGCCATCGACAAGTGCAACCTCGTGCTGTGGACGCGTAGTCCGATGTGGCTCGCAGGTCACAACTGGTGTGGCTACCAGTGGATGGCGTTTGTGCCTACCGGCACTACGGTGACCGTTTCGCACGGACTGGCTGCGGGAACCTACGTGGTCACCGACCATATCCGTCTGACCCGTCAGTCCGGCGAGCTTCCAAGCCTGAACGCAGACCTTGTTCTCCAAACCTGCGTTGGCAACGGCACTGGGCTCACCCTTCTCAAGCGGGCCTAGGCTTCACGCGGTCACGCCGTCGATGCGGCTTCAGCCCTCTTGACGAAGACATGTGACGCCATGTCGTCATCAAGTTCGACGTACTCACCGGCACTGCCGATCAGCACGCCACCCGGCGAGCGAACAACCTTGACTGTCTCGCCGGGAAGCACACCTGAACGCCGGAGCGCGGCCATAAGGTCGTTGTCGATCTGGAGTGGCTCACCGATTCGAAACACCGTTACCCGCGCTGAATCGTTTCGAGCTATGCGATCTAACGTGCTCAGCCCCGCCAAACTCGAGTCGCTCGCAGGTTGGTCAAGCTCACCCAAGCCCGGAATCGGATTTCCGTAGGGCGACACCGTCGGGTGATTGAGCAGTTCCAAGATGCGACGCTCAACCGCCTCGCTCATCACATGTTCCCAGCGACATGCCTCGGCGTGAACGTCCTCCCAAGGCATCCCGATGATCTCCACGAGCAAGCACTCGGCGAGGCGATGCTTGCGCATAACCCGAGTTGCCATCGCACGGCCGTCGTCGGTGAGTTCGAGGTGACGATCCCCTTGCACCGTCACAAGGTTGTCGCGTTCCATGCGGGCAACGGTCTGCGACACCGTGGGACCTGACTGCCCAAGCCGCTCGGCAATGCGAGCGCGCAGAGGAGTGATCCCTTCTTCTTCCAGCTCAAAGATCGTGCGCAGATACATCTCGGTGGTATCGATCAGATCACTCACTGCACTCAATCCTCGTGTCCGGGGGCTCGTCACCATTGTCCAACATCTCATCGTCGCACGTGCAGGAAGCCACCGATTCATCTCGTTGTGCCGCCGATCCGGGATCCAACGGGCGGGCAGGTTCACAGACACCTACTGTTCATTGCGTGAGTAGCATCTGGTGGATCCGTCGAGATCTTCGACTTCAGGACAATCCCGCTCTCGGGCAGGCATGCGCCGAGGGATCAGTCCTGCCGGTCTTCGTTTTTGACCCAGTGATCTGGGGTGCCGCTGGACCGGTACGCCGGGCGTACCTCGTCAACTCGCTGCGCTCGCTCAACGAGGCGATGGGCGGACATCTCATCGTGCGATCCGGAAATCCAGTCGATGTGATCCCCGATGTGGCTGCCCACGTGTCGGCACAGACGGTTCACATCGGCGCTGACTTTGGGCCGTACGGATCAGCACGAGATCTTCGGGTCGAGACTGCACTGACCAACCAGGCCCGATCGCTGATCCGGACCGGTTCGCCATACGCAGTGGCGCCCGGGCGAGTTACTAAGTCCGACGGAACGCCGTACCGCGTCTATACCCCGTTCTTCCGCGCCTGGTCAGAGCATGGCTGGCGCTCGCCCGCGGCCGACGTAACCCCCGACTGGCTCGCAGCACCGAGCCTGATCAGTGAACCACTTCCCGAGGTTTCAGAAGCTGTTCATCTACCCGAGGTCGGTGAGGCTGCAGCTCACTGGCGATGGCATGAGTTTGCGCAAACAGCACTTGCCAGTTACGACGAGGGTCGTAATCGACCCGATCTCGCTGGCACCTCAATGTTGTCGGCACATCTTCGGTGGGGTGAGATCCACCCACGCACCCTGCTTGCAGATCTCAATGACTCACCGGCACACGTCGTGTTTCGCAAGGAGATTGCGTGGCGCGAGTTCTACGCAGATGTCCTGCACCATGCCCCAGCAACGGCTCGCACGTGGCTCAATCCCAAGTTCGAACACATGGAGTATGAATCAGGGCCGCAAGCTGACGAACAATTCGACGCCTGGACGCAAGGCCGCACCGGGTATCCCTTTGTTGACGCGGGGATGCGCCAGCTACTCAACGAAGGGTGGATGCACAACCGCGTCCGGATGGTGACCGCTTCATTCCTCGTCAAAGATCTCCACCTGCCGTGGCAACGCGGAGCTGCTTGGTTCATGAAGATGCTCCGCGATGGTGACATCGCAAGTAACCAACATGGATGGCAATGGGTTGCCGGAAGTGGCACTGATGCATCACCGTACTTCCGCATCTTCAATCCAGTGACTCAGGGCCTGCGTTTCGATCCGGACGGTGATTACGTTCGACGATACGTCCCAGAACTTGGCGCGCTACCGGGGAAATCTGCACACGAACCCTGGGATCATCCGGGCCTTGCGGTCGACTACCCCGGACGAATCGTCGATCACGCTCAGGAACGCGACGAGTCACTTCGTCGATATTCGGCAATCGGTGAAGATAAGGCCCCGCTACCTAAGAGCGACTAAGTCTGGGTAAGACCGGACGTTTACGGCTCAGGGTTTCGCGCGTCGTAGCGCAGGAACGATGGCATCGCTGCGACCAAGCCCAAGGCGAAGACAATGCATAGCAGCCCTCCGCTGACAACGCTGAAGGTTTCGCCGGCGATCGCTGCCACCGTGCCAGATTCCATATCGCCAAGGCGAGGCCCACCGGCCACCACCACCGTGTGAATCCCTTGAAGTCGACCTCGATACTCGTCCGGGGTCGCTGCCTGCAGAATTGTCGCGCGGAAAATTGCACTGATGTTGTCTGCCGCACCCGCACATGCGAGGAAGAAGCACGCCACAAGCAGAGCAGACGAAAGTCCAAACAGCGCAATGGATGTACCCCACGCGAGGATGGCGATCACAACACCGACGCCTTGCCTACGCACGCGCGCAAGTGGTCCGGAAAACACGCCCGAGATGACTGCACCGAAAGCTGGAGCCGCGGCAAGAACCCCAACAGCGGTGGCCGCCATTCGTGGATCATTCGGATACATCGCGGCACCAATGGCGGGGAAGAGTGCACGCGGCATCCCGAAAACCATCGCAGCGAGATCGAGAAAGAAAGACATCTGCAGATTGCGACGACCACGCAGAAATGTGAGCCCATCGCGCACCGCCGCCCAGCCCGTGCGGGTCGGCACCTCCCCCAGTGGCGGCAATGGTCGCAATCGATACATTGCGTAGACAACCGATGAAAAGGCAACAACATCAACGAAGTACGCGACCGACACGCCACCCGTCGCTGCAATCAAGAGACCGCCGAGCAGTGGCCCAATCGTGAATCCGACATTCCAAGCCAACATGCTCAGCGCGTTAGCAGCCGGTAGTAATTCCTTATCAACCAAGCGCGGAATGATTGCCCCACGAGCAGGATTGCCTACGGCGTAAAAAGCTGACTGGATCGCAACAACAGCAAACAACAACCCGACGCTTCTCACATCACGGATCGACTGCAAGAAGAAGACCATCGAGCAGGCCATGAGGCCCATCGCTGCGAATAGACCCACCTTGCGACGATCATGAGTATCTGAAAGAGCACCGCCGTACAAACCAAAACCGATGAGCGGAATGAGCTGACAAAGTCCGACAAGGCCGACCATGAACGACGAGTGCGTCAGCGAATACACCTGAATGCCGACCGCGACCGTAGTCATTTGTTGGCCGATATTCGAGATCGACAGTGCCGACCATATTCGTCGGTACTCGACCGAAATCCTTAGCGGGGTGAGGTCAGCAAGAAGGCGCGCCATCAGAGCACTACCGACCTATGAGCCAGGTCATGGGGACAATCGCTGCGTCGTCCAACCCGACCCGTCGTCGAGCAACGCATCGTGGTGAGCCCGCACGAAACGGAGTCGATCGTGGAGCCGCGACGGACGTCCCTGCCAGAATTCGACCGATACGGGGCGCACCAAGAATCCGCCCCAGAAGTCAGGTAGCGGCACGTCGTGCGCGCTACCCGAGTCGGGGAAGGCCGCTGCGAGCTCTGCATAACGCGCCTTGAGAACATCCCGCGACGAGATGATGGACGACTGTTCGCTTGCCCAGGCTCCGAGGCGTGACGCATAGGGCCGAGACGAAAAGTACTCGGCGGCCTCAGTGCGCGACACAGCCGTCACGTCGCCGACGACGATAATCTGCCGCGACAGTGGATACCAGGGGAACACCAGTGAGGCGCGCGGATTATCGGCAAGCGCGCGACCCTTGCGCGACTGATAATTCGAATAGAAAACAAAGCCACGTTGATCGATGCTCTTCAGTAAGACCGTGCGCGCCGATGGAACCCCGTCCGAATCGGAGGTTGCCACAACCATGGCATTCGGTTCGACGATCTCAGCCGCAACTGCATCATCGAACCAGCGACTGAACTGATCAAGGGGGTTTGAGGCGAGATCTGACTCGAGCAGGCGCCCATCGTCGTAGTTGCGCCGCAGCTCAGACACTCGCGGTGGTTGATCAGTCACCTGCCAATTGTCGCAGGATTGACGGAAAGCGGCGATCGTGGCATCGCTCATTCGTGCGCTCGACACGATCTCACCTGTGTGGGGTACATCTCACACCGGACCGACTACCCCTCATCGCCCATGATTTGGGAAGATAGAGGTGGCGACGGGGTCACCAACCTCCAGCCACCTCCAGACAGCAGGCTTCGTGCTCACTGAATGGGCTGGCCTACAGGCCGCAAGAGGCGACGCCAACAGGTGTCACGAGAGCGGGAGTGCAGTTATGTCGGATTTCGTCCCCGGACTTGAGGGCGTTGTTGCCTTCGAATCAGAGATCGCCGAGCCAGACAAGGAAGGTAGCGCCCTGCGCTATCGCGGCGTAGATATCGAAGATCTTGTTGGCCGCGTCTCATACGGGAACGTGTGGGGTCTGCTGGTCGACAACGAATTCAATCCAGGCCTGCCGCCGGCCGAACCCTTCCCGATCCCCGTTCACTCAGGTGACGTCCGCGTCGACGTGCAATCCGCTCTTGCGATGCTCGCACCGGCATGGGGCCTTGAGCCGATGCTCGACATCGACGACGAGAAAGTCCGCGACGAGTTGGCCCGTGCGTCCGTCATGGCCATGTCGTTCGTTGCCCAGTCGGCACGTGGCATCGGCCGCCCCATGGTTCCTCAGTCGACGATCGATCAGGCATCAACCGTGGTCGAGCGCATGATGATCCGTTGGCGCGGCGAGCCAGACCCATCCCACGTCCAAGCCGTGGACGCATACTTCGTCAGCGCTGCCGAGCACGGTATGAACGCCTCAACGTTTACTGCCCGCGTTATTGCCTCAACGGGTGCGGACGTTGCTGCAGCTCTGTCCGGTGCCGTAGGTGCCATCTCCGGTCCGCTACACGGTGGTGCGCCTTCTCGCGTTCTCAACATGATCGAGGGCGTCGAAGACACCGGAGATGCCCGTGGCTACGTCAAGGGAATCCTTGATCGCGGTGAGCGCCTCATGGGCTTCGGCCACCGCGTCTACCGTGCTGAAGACCCTCGTGCACGTGTTCTTCGACGTACTGCGCGCGAGTTGAATGCACCTCGCTACGAGGTTGCTGAAGCACTTGAAGCCGCAGCCCTCACCGAGTTGCGCGAGCGTCGTCCCGATCGAGTGTTGGAAACCAACGTCGAATTCTGGGCCGCCATTGTTCTTGATTACGCGCAGGTTCCGTCGCATATGTTCACGTCGATGTTTACGTGCGCACGCCTGGCCGGTTGGAGCGCTCACATCCTCGAACAGAAGCGCACAGGCCGATTGATTCGTCCGTCCGCAAAGTACGTTGGTCCTGCACCACGCAAGCCCGAAGAGGTTCCCGGCTGGGATCCGCTGATGGTTGCACCATCCGGTTACACACCTGCGCCGTAGACGCCGCGAGTGTTCGTTCAGGTTGTCCAACGCTAGAAGAAGGCAATGTCGTGACCGCTTCTACGATCACTATCCCCCAAGATCTCCTGCCGAGGGATGGACGATTCGGCGCCGGGCCGAGCAAGGTGCGCGCGGAACAGGTTGAGGCACTGGCGCGATATGCACCCCAGTACCTCGGCACCTCCCACCGACAAAACACGGTGCGCGCCCAAGTCGGCCGCCTGCGCGATGGGCTTAGCCACCTCTTCTCGCTTCCCGAGGGCTACGAGGTGGTGCTTGGCAACGGCGGCTCCACCGCGTTTTGGGAGGTGGCCACCTTCTGCCTCGTGCGTGATCGCGCTCAATTTCTCACCTTCGGCGAATTCGGATCAAAGTTCGCCTCGTCCGTCAGTGATGCGCCATTCCTCAGTGATCCCATGATCATCAAGGCTGATCCCGGTACGGCACCGACTTTTGCACCGGCACCCGGGTTCGATGTGTACGCCACCCCTCATAACGAGACGTCAACCGGTGTGGCCATAACGCCGAAGCGGGTGACGGGCGGCGATGCCGACGCATTGATGCTCTTTGATGCCACGTCGGCTGCGGGCGGCCTACCAGTTGATCAAGTTGAATCTGACGTGTACTACTTCGCCCCACAGAAGTGCTTTGCATCCGATGGCGGATTGTGGATCGCACTGATGTCCCCAGCAGCCACGTACCGCACCGCTCAGATCAAGGCGACGGGGCGCTACATCCCAGCCTTTCTCGATCTTCAGACGGCGATCGACAACAGTCGCCAGAATCAGACCTACAACACTCCTGCGCTAGCGACCATCTTGCTGATGGTCGAGCAAATCGACTGGTTTAACACCAACGGTGGGCTTGAGTGGTGTGTGGCAAGGACCGAAGAATCATCACGGGCTCTCTACAACTGGGCCGAGGCATCTGACTTCGCAACACCATTTGTCAGCGACCCCAGCTTGCGTTCACAGGTGATTGGAACGATCGATTTCGACGACACCATCGATGCTGCTGAAATCTCCAAGCAGTTGCGCGCCAATGGCGTTGTGGACACTGAGCCGTACCGCAAACTCGGGCGAAACCAACTGCGCGTTGCGATGTTTCCTGCTGTTGATCCTGACGATGTTCGTCGACTGACCGCGTCGATCGACTATCTCGTCTCGGCAATGTCGTGAGCGATCGCGACCTCGTCGCTACCGCTCATCCAACGGTCGTCCACACCCGCGAAACCTGGGTTTCCTACCTGCAGTTATCTATGTGGGGACTGTTCCTTTTCACCTTCGCCCCGTCCACTGCGATTCTTCGAGACGAACTAGGCCTTTCGCGAACCGTTGAAGGGTTCTACGGCACCGCGTTGGCAGTCGGCGGAATGGCCGGCGGATTTCTCGCCCCACGCATCGTCGCGCAGGTCGGTCGCGGGACGCTCATGCGGGCGGGATCGGTCACGGCCATCATCGGATTGGCCGCATTCGTTGGAGTTGAAAACTTCGCCATCACTCTGGTGGGGCTGGCTGTGGCGTGCTTCGGTGCTGCCCTGGCAATGGTCGGGATCAACGCCTTTCTCACTGAGCAGCAAGGACTCGCAGCACCTCGCTCTCTAGCAGAGGCCAACGGCTTTGCATCAGGCCTCGGCCTGCTTGGCCCGCTGTTGGTTGGTGGCTGCGTAGCACTCGGATGGGGATGGCGGCCAGCCGTCGTCGTGACGATGCTCGGATACGGACTTGTCGAGTTCGTGCGCGGGCGCACGGTTGAACGCTATGACGCTCGACACGGCCATCCCACAAGCGAACCAGGCCACGAGCCGGCCGGCCCGCTCCCCCGTCTCTACTGGTTTGCCTTCACCGTCATCGTGATGATTACCGGCACCGAGTTCTGCATGACCCTGTGGGGCTCAGATCTGCTCCGCGATCGCGCCGGGATGGGTCAAGCCGCCGCTGCCGCATCCCTTGCAACTGTTGTTGGCGGAATGACCTTCGGCCGACTCGCCGGTGCCCCCTTCCTGTCTCGATACGATCCCGAACGAGTCTTAGTCGGGGCCTTCATCGTCGCCGGAGTCGGCTTCGGCATCGCGTGGCTTTCAACCCAAGCCGCGGTCATGCTCGTGGGTTACGTCATTGCGGGCACCGGCATCGGTCTTCACTGGCCGCTCGGTGTTGGCCGGGCAATTCGCGCATCGGCTGGACGAACCGATCGCGGAGCTGGATTTACTCTGATTGCAGCGAGTCTGGCCAGCGGCCTCATGCCGCTCATCTTGGGCACCGTGTCAGACCGAGTGGGAGTGCACACGGCGTTTCTGATCGTCCCGGTGCTCATCGTGACGGCGATCACGCTCATTACCTTGAAGCCAGTGGCCGCAGTCATCGCCGACGATCCTGATTCTTGACCTTGCGCCTGTCAATGAACGGGCGGAAATTTAGGTAATCAGCCGAGATCGGCCTGCCGCTAACTGCGCAGAGATCAGCTCGGCAAGTCGGGGTTCAATCCCCCAGTCGCCAATAAGAGCTTCATAGGACGCGAGGTCTTGCTGCCTCGGCGGCGATCCCGTCTTGATTGCACGAATCATGAGATTGCGATTCGTGTGTTCGTCGCTGACGTACTCGATGACATCAACCCGGAATCCAACGCAGCGCAGAAGGTCAGCACGAATCGCGTCAGTCAAGACATCAACGAATCGTTCACGCAAGATCCCCGATGACGTCACCAGATCGTACGGCTTAGGCGCACGCGTGCCGATCTGGCGCTGAAGATCGTGATGGCAGCATGGCGAAGCAAGTACGACCGCGGCCTCCCAGTTGACGGCGCGGGCAAGTGCATCGTCCGTTGCCGTATCGCAGGCATGCAGTGCCAAAACCACATCTGCGCCACGATCGGCGGCCTGACTGATGTACGCGGCCTCAAAGGTAACGTGCGCTTCGATCCCTAACTGCACCGCTAACTCCGAATTCCTTCGGAACGAATCCTCACGAACGTCAACCCCATGAACTCGCACATACTCACCACGCACAGATGCAAGGAACACGTACGCGGCCAATGTCAGATAGGCGTTACCACAGCCCAAATCGACTAGCTGCCAGGGCTTTGCAGCCGTTGATTCACTCAACGAGCCGGCAATCAGGGCATCGTTCACAGCAACATCGAGGACCCGAACAAACTCCTCAATCTGGCGATACTTGTCCTGACGACTCGGCTTGATTCGTCCCTGAGCATCTGCGATACCGACAGCTGTCAGGAATCGCTGAACATCCGGGTTTTCGGGATTGAGGCGGCGCGCCTTGACCCGATCATGCTGCGTTGAGATCTCCGCCACCCCTTCGGTGGGTTTACCGCGATGTACGAGCGCCTCACCCTTCTTCGTCACCCGAAGTTGAAGTTGCTCGTCGACTGTATCCACGTGCCAATGCCCGAACCCAGCATCGAGCAATTCGTCGACCGCAACGGACCATTCATGGGAATCAAGGTTTGTCGTATGTGCCTGTCGCTCATCGAGGCGCACTACCTGCACGCGTCGACCAGCTTTGATGTCGATGGGCCGCACCTCCACCCGTCGCCACTCGGGCGCATAACCACGGCGACGGCCGGAAGCGATCGCCCGAACCAACTGATCAGAGTTGGCGAGAACGAGTCGAAGTTCGGCGCGGGCTTGCTCCCATGGCATCTGCATCGTTGGTCACGCGGCCCGCGTTAGCGCGTCTGCCGCCATGCGGCGAATAACACCAGGACCAGAGACAAGCCGAGAACAAGCTGCGTGAGCAGTCGACGAGTTCGTGGATCCATGTGCACAGCCTAAGGCTGTGGGCGCGATACGCTCACATCGTGTCCGCGAGCATCCCCGAACCATCGATATCGACCGAGTCGTCGACACCACTAGACGTCGACGGCGTAACAGCCGTATCGATCGGCTGCATCGCCTTTGCACTCGGATTCATCGGCTGCGTGATCTTCCGAGACCAACTTGCCGCGAACTCACAGCAGTGGTGGACCTGGGTCTGCGTCGTAGGCTTCGTCCTGGGCCTTGGCGGGCTAGCCTTCGTAATGCGACGCCGTGCCGCATACCGAGCGCATCGCCAGACGAGCTAGAACGGGCGTTTAAAGAAAGTAACCCTCGGGCTCGACGTCGTCGACGTCATCTACGTCGATAACGTCCTGCGGCTCGACATCGCTCTCATCGTCAATAGCGTCGTCGTCATCGTCGTCAATAACGTCGTCGTCTTCGGTGTCATCGTCATCGTCATCGTCGACGTCAATGACATCATCGATCTCAACGAGATCCTCGTCCTGATCCAGGTCCAACTCGACGACATCTGTTGCCACGACGACCGCGTCAGAATCGTCGTCAGCCGCAATCGGGTCGAGAACGAGAACATCGGCCAAGATTTCGTCGATCGCCATCTCCGTGACCGGAATTCCTGTGCCTTCAATCGGGCGAACACTTGAGTGGGCACCGCAGCCATACTTGAGTGAGACAACCCGCCCGTCAGCGCCAAATGCGTTGGCGCACAGACCAAACGCCTGCCCTAGCGATCCGCCCATGTGCAGGACAAAGCCACACGTCTGGCACGATCCGGGTGCGGCCTTAGCCATCGGTGAATCAGGACCGAAATCTCCGGCATCCCAACGCTCGGCGGCATCGTCACGACCCCATGCCGACAGAACTCGTTCACGTCCGAGCCCAAGCTGCCACTGTTCTGGGCGCAACGGACCTAGATCAGTCGTTGGATCATCGAGTTCGTCGAGCGCGTCCGAGCCCGTGAAGCCCGGCTCAAGTCGGGGGTCTTCGGCCTCGGTCGGCAACAGATCCCCGGGTGACAGATCGCCGGGGCGAACCCGCTCATTCCACGGAACCCACGAGGGCGCAAGAAGTGAATCGGCGCCAGGTAGGAGCACAACTTCATCAATCGTGACGACGTCAGATCCGGGCACTCGCACAAGGGTGACGGCCCAACGCCAGCCGCGGTACGCAACCGAGGTGTTCTCGAAGTAGTGGGTGACCATAACGTCACCGTCGGCGGTCAGATCAACATGCGATCCGACCACATCTGCATCTGCGGTCTCCAACGCGGCAGCACGTGCGAGGTCGATCGCACCGGCCAATAGGGAGTCAACATCAGAGGTCATAACCCCATTGTCACGTACAAGCCCCACAAATAGCGAGGCGACCCCATGAAGGGATCGCCTCAACTAAGAAGTTCAGTGACGTTACGCGTCGAGATCGTCAGCAACCTTGCGCATCATTGCGGCGATGTTCTTCGACGACTTGTCATCTGGGTAGCGGCCGCGACGAAGTGAATTGGACACATTGTCGAGCAACTTGATGAGGTCTTCGAGAATGACGGCCATGTCGTCAGCGGGCTTACGTGTCGTCTTGGTGACACTGACAGGCGCGTCAAGAACGCGGATCGACAGCGCCTGCGGACCACGCTTTCCATCGGCAATGCCGAATTCGACCTTCGATCCGGGCTTGAGAGCCTCAAGACCTGCGGGCAGCGCGGATGCATGCACGAAGACCTCGTCGCCCTCCTCTGTTGCTAGGAAGCCGAAGCCCTTCTCCGTGTCGTACCACTTAACCTTGCCGGTAGGCACCGTAGTCACGCGTCCTTACTGTTTCATCCATTCGTCAGATCACTACCCACCTGGGAATCGAATCTGCGCAGCCCGGTTGCGGGCGTCCGTATAGGTTATCTGGACAAACCGCTCTCACCAACCTCGTATTCCGAGAATCCCTCGTTCAGGGCCCGAAATGGGGTTAGTGGGAGGTGTGCCAAGCCTGCAAAAGGCTGGCCTCACGCTCATCAGACAGCCGAGTGCTTGGTTCGACAGGTGGATTGGCGGCGATGTGGGCCAAGATTTCCGCCGAACTCTGCCGAATAGTGCGTGCACGCAGTCCGGTGGCGATGGCGGCGGCGGGGTCAGCAGTCATGACGTCAATCGCGGGATCATCACCCGCCCAGAGGGGAAATTCCTCATAGTCGACGCCCTGAGCAAGCAGCCACGCAGAATCCACCCATGTCAGTGTGGTTCCAGGCGGGCCGACAGCCACCACGACATCGGTGAGAAGCTCGCCAAAGGTATAGGTGCCAGATGGGCTGACCGCGTGGAAAACTCCGCGGGTTTGTGACTCGACCAACCCGATAATCCAATCGGCCATATCGCGTCCGTCGATCATCTGCGTCGGGTCAGAGGGAGCTCCGGGTGCGAGCACCTCACCTCCCGCAGAGATGCGCTCAACCCATGAGGTGAATCGACGCGTGTAATCCCATGGTCCGATCACGTAGGTCGGTCGAATGATCGTCACATTCTCGCCGAACAACTCATGTGCGACCTGTTCGCAGGTCACCTTCAAAGGTCCGTAGGTGTCATTGGTGATCTCATCGACATCTTCGGCGGCAGCCGGCAGGAGCGGCGAGGATTCGTCGTACCCACGAGCAAGCGGCTTGTCGTAGACCGACACCGTTGAGACGTACAGGTAGTGGCCCCCACGGCCACCCAGTGCCGCCGCGAGGCTTCGCACCTGATGTGGGAAGTAGGCACTTACGTCGATCGTGGCATCGAATTCTCGATGGGCAAGGACGGCCAAATCCTCATCGCGATCGGCAATGAGATGTTCACTCGTCGGGAACAGGTCAGCCCCCGACTTGCCACGATGCATGATCGTCACCGCATGACCATGGGCCAAGGCTGATTCAACAATGTGGCGACCAACGAATCGTGTGCCACCAACTACGAGGATCTTCACTAACTACCCCTTAACGCGACGGATCAGCCACGTAAATCGCGACGTGGCAGCACTCTAGAGCCTGACATGCACGGCTGCGGCAGCATCGCCGATTGGCACTGTGGCCTAGGCACCCGTAACGTAGTTCAGATGGGCAGCGAGGGCACTTCTGAGGGGACGAGCAGTCGTTCGACTCGACCCCCCCGCCCCCGCTCCCTGGCCGAGGATCTGCGCCAGCGAAGCGATGAAGAGTTGCAATCACTGCTATCGCAGCGGCCCGATTTACTCCATCCGGTTCCCGCGGATATCAGCGCGTTGGCCACCCGAGCGACCAGCGGTCCGTCCACGAGCCGAGCACTTGACCGGCTTTCCACGTTCGAACTCCAACTTCTGCACGCACTGGCTAGCCTTGGCGATCCAGCCAAGAAGCAGTCAGTGGCGGACGGCCTGCCGGATGTGGCGGACATCTACATCAGCGAGGCAATCACTCGCCTGCGCTCGATGGCGCTGCTGTGGGGAGGCGACGACGAACTGCACGTGATCAGGCCTGTGCGCGAAGCACTGGGGACCTACCCAGCCGGACTCGGCCCAACGATGGCCGATGGTCGTCGCGCCGTCGCGGTTTACGCCGAAGATCCGTCAGAACTTGATCGCGTACTCCTCGACGCACCCGCAGGTGCTATCGATGCCCTCGACAAACTTGTCTGGGGGCCGCCAGTCGGCAGGCTCGAAGGCGCCGAGCGTCGGGTTACCGTCGAATCTGCGCGCACCCCCATCGAATGGCTGCTCGCGCACTCCATCGTGGTGCCAACGAACGCCGACACCGTCGTGCTTCCGCGCGAGATTGCGATGATCAGACGTAACGGCGTCCTGATTCGTCATCCACAGCCGGAACCCCCAGAAATCGAGATCACCCAACGCTCAGCCGATCTCGTCGATCGAACGGCCGGCCAACAGGCACTTGCCTTCACCCGTCAGCTTGAAGACCTGCTCGAACTCTGGTCAGCAGCACCACCGGCGGTACTTCGAAGCGGCGGGTTGGCTGTGCGCGACCTCACACGCACGGCCGCATCCCTCGACGTCGATGAAGATGCCGCGGCCTTACTCATCGAGGTGGCGTACGCCGCCGGATTGCTTGGCGCCGACGGAGATATCGATGAGGCGTGGACGCCCACCCCCACCTACGACGCATGGCGTGATCAGACTGTCGCCGAACGGTGGAGTTTCATCGCCCAAGCGTGGCTCCTGATGACGCGCACCCCCGCCCTGGTTTCGGGTCGCGATGAAACAGGTACTCGAATCAACGCACTTGCCCGCGATCTCGATCGCTCACTTACACCCGATGCGCGGCGCTCTGTTCTCGAAGAGCTCGTTGAACTCGGCCCAGGTGAATCACCCGCGCACGCATCGCTCATCGAACGGTTGCAATGGCGACGTCCACGGCGCACGTCAGATCTGTGGCAACTCGTCCTCGAAACCACCCCTGCGGAAGCAGAACGCATTGGAGTTACCGGCCTCGGTGCCCTGTCCGAACATGGACGGGCACTTTTGCGCACTACCTCGGCCGCGGAAGCAGCAAACGAAGCCCGCGCCGCACATCGCATGGCCGGAGTCCCAACGGGCTCACCGGATGTCATCGTTGCGCTGGAAAAATCGTTGCCAGCACTCGTTGACCACATCCTCTTGCAGGCTGATCTGACGGCTATCGCGCCAGGCCCACTGGAACCCGAACTAAGCCGCGATATCGCTCTCATTGCAGATGTCGAATCTACAGGCGGGGCAACGGTTTACCGCTTCACTGATGCCACGATCCGCCGTGGCTTAGATGCCGGTCGAGGCCCTACCGAGATCCTCACGCTGCTGACGATGAAGTCGCGCACGCCAGTGCCGCAACCGCTGGAGTATCTCGTCCACGATGCGGCCCGGCGCCATGGCTCACTTCGCGTCGGTGTAGCAACGGGGTACATCCGTTGTGACGATCCAACGGTTCTGACCGAGATCATGGCCGATCGACGTCTCACCAATCTACGATTTATTCGACTGGCGGAAACCGTTGTCGCGACAACGAATCCCGTCGATAACGTACTCGAGCGATTACGCGAAGCTGGCTTTGCACCAAGCGCCGAAAACTCCGAAGGCGCAGTCGTCGTCCGACGTCCCAAAGAACGACGCACACCTGCGCGTCCACGGCCTCCACGCCTGTCCGTCGAACCACCCGCAGCATCACCGGCACTTACGTCAGCGGCAGTGCGCGCGCTACGCGCAGGCGATACGGCAAGTGATTCAAAGCCCGCGGACGTGCCCAATCCGATCGGATCCGGACGACTTCACCGATCTAGCACCGTTGAAACCATTGATGCATTGCGTCAGGCCATGGAAGCCTCGCGGCCGCTATGGATCGGTTACGCAGACAATTCAGGAACAACAACTGAGCGGGTGGTTGAGCCCATCAAACTCGACAGCGGATTTCTTACCGCCTACGACCTTCGATCCGCCGAGGTTCGCACGTTCACCGTTGCGCGCATCACCGGAGTGGCACCCGTCGCGTCGAGCTAACGCTTAGGCCAGCACTTCGGTTGCCACCGTGATCGACGTCAAAATTTCAGGTATTGGCAGACGGGCAATGCCCGGCTCGGTAGGGACCTGCATCATGCCGTCTGGGCCCATGACGAATGGCTCAGTGACATCCGGGGCGTAAAAACGATCAGACCCGCTGGTGTCACCTGGCAATGTGCAACCGGCAAGCGAGGCGAAGGCCATGTTTGCCGCGCGGCCAACCCCGGTCTCTTCCATGCCGCCACACCACACGGGGATTCCGCGAGCGAACGCCATATCGTGAATCTTCTTGGCCTCGAGATATCCGCCAACGCGGCCAGCCTTAATGTTCACGATCTCGCACGCACCGAAATCGATCAGAGACTCCGCGTTGTTGACTGAGATCACCGATTCGTCAAGGCACACAGGGGTTTCGATACGATCAGCCAACCACTTGTGAGCTACCAGATCGTCCTCGTGCATCGGCTGCTCGATAAGCAATAGGTTGAATTCGTCGAGCCCGGCAAGGTAATCGATGTGGTCGCGACTGTATGCCTGATTGGCATCGACCTGTAGCGGAATCTCGGGCCACGCAGAACGAACTGCACGTGTTGGTTCGATGTCGAAGCCAGGTTGAATCTTGAGTTTGATCCGTCGATATCCCTGATCGATATAGCCGCTTACATGCTCGAGCAGAGTGTCGATCGAATCATCCACGGGGATACCCACCGAGACACCACAGGGGATCTGCGTCCGCGTTGATCCGATGTAGGACGCAAATGACTGACCAGAGGCGCGCAACTGTGCATCTAATGCAGCCATCTCAAGTGCACCGCGCGCCATCGGGTGTCCGCGCACAGGGCTGAATACGTCAGCCACGTCCTCGGCGGCGAAATCCACACCGGCTAGCCGAGGAAGCAGGTGATCGCGCATCGTCAAAACCGCAGCATCATTGAATTCATGGCTATATGTCGGCTGCGGTGACGAGACACATTCACCCCAGCCGACGACCCCATCGGTTGTGGTCAGTTCAATCAGCCCAACATGCCGAACGTATTCAACGCCGAACGAAGTACGAAAGGGGCGCACCAGTGGCATTTCGACGTGATGGATAACGACCTTGTCGATCTTCATGATGCTGCCTCCACGACATAGTCTCCCTCTTGGGTTAAACCAACGAGCCGACCACCAGCGGTGATCACCGGCTGTAGCGCTGTTCGGACGGCCAACCGCCACCGTAGCGCGGCTTGCTGATCCGACTGACGGATTTCGACGATGTCGCGAGGTAGGGCGACAAGTTGCAAAGGCGCCCCCGTTGTATGCGCGATTGGCTCCAGGTCAGGTCCTGATTCAACGGCGATCTCGGCGCCTCGACTCACCCAATCGGCACGGGGTTGCGGTGCTAAATCACCGTTGAGCGCACCTGCCACTCGCTCCGAGGCAATGTCCCACGCAAGGACGATTCGATCACTTCGATCATTGGCATTGATGGCATCGGACATCGGGCCATAAAAGTCTTCGATGTAGTCAACCCCTCGACCACCAAGTTTGGCGATGTTGAACTTCGCGTTTCGCCTCACCAACGGATCGAAGGTCCAATCGATCCGATCGAGATCGTTCTCCAGAGCCCATGCCCGTTGGTGGATCTTCATCGCCGCACCGATCCCACGATCGGCAAACTCGGGTAGCACCGCAGCCACGTGTGAATGAAGGTGCGTATGCCAACCATGCTCAGTGCGACTTCGACCAACAACTCCGAGAGTGGCCCCAATAATTCGGTCGTCAGCGTAGGCAGCGCCTACATAGCCACCAGCGTGGACGAGAGCTTTGGTGAGGTGCGCAGAGATCTCAGTCCCACCAGGCGGCATAGGCCAGACCTCGTCAAAAACCCGTCGCGCCTCATCGAACTGCTCGACCGTCGCCATCAGGCGAACGACGACTTTTGAACGCAGAGCAAACTGATCGGCATCTCGCCACGCCTGGGCCCGTAGTTCCGGGGTGATGGATGAAGACGAACTCACATCCCCACCGTATTGGGTCACGGATGCAACGTGCCCGCACAACGCCGATTAGTGCCCCCGCCGAACCGATGAGAGAATCATCGGATGACTGACGGACCATTGATCGTCCAGAGCGATAAGACGCTACTACTCGAGGTTGACCACGAGTTAGCTGCGGAATGCCGTCATTCGATCGCCCCTTTCGCTGAGCTCGAACGCGCCCCTGAACACATCCACACCTACCGTCTGACGCCACTTGGCTTATGGAACGCTCGGGCGGCAGGCCACGACGCTGAGAGCGTCGTCGATGTCCTGCTGCGCTATTCGCGTTACGCAGTGCCACACGCCCTTCTGGTCGATGTTGCCGACACGATGGGTCGTTACGGACGTCTGCAACTTCAGATGGACCCAGCACACGGACTCGTTCTCCACGCTTTTGATCGTGCAGTTCTGGAAGAGGTGCTGCGAGCGAAGAAGGTGCAGCCTCTGGTGGGCGCACGTATCGACGAAGACACCGTTGTTGTTCACCCATCTGAGCGTGGCCATCTCAAGCAAGTGCTGCTCAAGCTTGGTTGGCCGGCCGAAGACCTTGCGGGCTACGTCGATGGAGAAGCACATCCCATTTCGTTACATGAGGACGGTTGGGAAGTTCGTCCCTATCAAAAAGAAGCCGTTGAAGGATTCGTGCACGGCGGCTCGGGCGTCGTTGTACTCCCGTGTGGCGCCGGTAAGACGATCGTTGGCGCAGCCGCTATGGCTGCCGTCGGCGCTACGACGTTGATCCTGGTTACGAACACCGTGAGCGCGCGTCAGTGGCGTTCCGAACTCCTCAAGCGTACGTCACTGACAGAAGACGAAATCGGCGAATACTCCGGCACTACCAAGGATATTCGTCCGGTAACGATCGCGACGTACCAAGTCATGACGACGCGACGTAAGGGCATGTACCAACACCTTGAGCTGTTCGACTCACGTGACTGGGGGCTCATCGTTTATGACGAGGTGCACCTACTTCCGGCACCGATTTTCCGGTTCACCGCCGACATTCAGTCGCGTCGACGTCTCGGATTAACCGCCACCCTCGTTCGCGAGGACGGCCTTGAGGGAGACGTGTTTTCACTCATCGGACCAAAGCGGTACGACGCGCCGTGGAAGGACATTGAGGCTCAGGGCTATATCGCTCCTGCCGACTGTGTTGAGGTACGCGTAACCCTCGACGAACGTGAGCGCCTCGTTTATGCAACCGCCGAGCCCGATGAGCGCTACCGGATGGCCGCCTCAACGGATCGCAAGTACCGCGTCGTCGAGAAGTTGATTGAACGTCACCCCGAAGAGCACATTTTGGTGATCGGCCAATACCTCGATCAGTTGCATGAGATGAGCGCTCGGTTGAAAGCCCCGCTTATCACAGGTGAAGTTCCAGTCAAAGAACGTGAGCGACTATTTGAGGCATTTCGCACCGGTGAAGAGCGGGTGCTGGTGGTTTCCAAGGTTGCAAACTTTTCCGTCGACCTTCCCGATGCCGGTGTGGCTATACAGATCTCTGGTTCATTTGGCTCACGTCAGGAAGAAGCCCAGCGCTTAGGTCGAGTACTGCGCCCCAAGGCTGACGGCAGAACTGCTCGCTTTTATGCGGTCGTTGCCCGCGACACCGTCGACGCCGATTTCGCAGCCCATCGTCAGCGATTCCTCGCCGAACAGGGCTATGCCTACCGAATCGTCGATGCGGACGACATCCTCTACGGCAATCCTGATCCAAGCTCGGTTTCAGGCGAGTAACACCCCTACTCGCTCTTGATCGATTGAACCGGTAGCGTCGGCACGTGTTGCCATGGCTGAGCACTACCAGTCTGACCGTTAACGCTCCGGACGTCATAGCGTTATCGCTCACGATCCTCATTGCCATGTTCGTTGCGGTGACGGGTTACCGGGCGATTCAACGTCCGCGGATAGTCCTGACGCACATGCCGGACGGTGAGTGGCGGGCCAGCCGTCGCGACGTCATTCAATATCTGATCAGCATTCCGTTCCTGCTCACAGCATGGAACATGTTCTTGCTACTGATCTTGCTGAGCGGGAACAATTGGCTCAGCGCCAGAGACAGTTTGATCGTCGCTGACTCGGTGATCATTGCGGCTCGAATCCTGGCCCACGTGAGCCCTGAGAGATCGCACGAACTGGCTAAGTCGGTTCCGCTCACGCTGGTGACCCTGCTTTTGATCAGTGGAGGGGTCCGCACCCCGAAGGAAATTGTCGCGATTTTCGACCAGTGGACGCACGCCGATATCAGCGGACCAGCTCAAGCGGTCATGTACGTCTGTGAATTGGGGGCCGCCGCGCTGTGGTACTGGCTCGGTGTTCGTTATCTATGGCATCGCGGCTACCGGGTGCCCGGGATGCCCGTACCCACCAATCCCCGGCGTCCCAGTCGCACGACCGAGCTCCCATAACCCGCAAACGGTTGAGTTTTCCAAGAACTGGTAAAGAGGTTCCGCTGAGTTAGCCCATTAGGTCCTTTCGGCTTGAGTTTGCGCC
>CANGPO010000042.1 GCA_947455705.1 Actinomycetota bacterium
CAGCAGACGACTCAACGGCCGTCGCGGCGTTCTTAAGGTCAGCCTTCAACTGGGTACGGTAACCATTCTTGCGCTGATTCACGAATGTTGGGATCGCGATTGCCGCGAGGATCCCGATAATAATCATCACGACAAGAAGCTCGATCAGGGTGAAGCCCTGCTCTGAGTTCTGCGTGGCCTTACGAATGCGAGTGAACATGGGATGAGCCCTCCCCGTATGTGTGGGGCTCCATGCCCCCCGTTACAAGATGGGCATCGGCGTCCTGTGAGCGAAACTTGAGTGCCAATTGAGCAAATGTGACATCAAATGTCGAGTCCCACTACTTCGTCTGGCCGCCGATCAGATCGAAAATGCTGAAGATCGGCATATAGAGCGCCACGATCATCGATCCAACCAGGCCACCGAGGATGGCAATCATGATCGGCTCAATGAGTGCGGTCATCTGCTCGGTCATCGTGTTGACCTCTTCGTCGTAGAACTCGGCGATCTTGCCCAGCATGTGGTCCAAGGCACCTGTGTCTTCACCCACGGCCAGCATCTGCACAACCATGGATGGGAAGACGCTGTGTTCACTCAGTGGCTGGGTCAAGCTCTCACCACGACGCACAGAATCCTGGATTTCACGAACAGCACGTGCGACAACCACGTTGCCAGACGTGTCAGCCACGATGTCCAAACTCTGCAAAATTGGGACACCCGACGACAGCATCGTGCCGAGATTTCGACAGAAGCGTGCCAATGCAATCTTCTGGAAAAGAACTCCAAAGACGGGGACCTTGAGTTTCAGTGGGTCGATAACGTTGCGAACCCCTTCACGATGGCGCACTCGCATCCACACCACAAAAGCCACGATCGTAAGAAGAGTTATCGGAATAAAACCGACTTTGAGTAGGTCAGACAACGCCACTAGTACACGCGTTGGCAGCGGCAGAGTGCCGTGCAGACTATCGAAGAGACCTGCGAAGGTGGGCACCACGAACAGCAACATGCCTGTACACAGCACAACGGCCATGACCAGAACCGCCACCGGATAGGTCATTGCGGATTTGACCTTGCCGCGCAGTTTGACCTCGGATTCGTAGTTGTCAGCAATCTGACCAAGGACCTTGTCGAGGAAGCCTCCAACCTCGCCTGCACGAATCATGTTCACCATGAGTGGCGGGAAGAAGCGTGGATGCTCGGCCATGCTGACGGACAGCGAGGCACCTGCCTCGACCCTGGCGCGCACCTCACCAATGACGACCGCAAACTTCTTGTTCGGTTGTTGTTCTTCAAGAATCGACAACGCCCGGAGCATAGATAGCCCCGCGTTGATCATGGTGGCGAACTGTCGACTAAAGATCGAAAGTTCCTTCAACTTGACGGGCGCACCAAGCTTCGGGAGTTCGATCTCGGTCTTCAGCCCACCCGATCGCTGCGCCGTAATTTTCATGGGCGCGTAGCCCATGCTCTTTAGCTTTGACGCAACAGCTGCCTGTGAGTCAGCCTCAATCTTGCCCGTGACGACCTTGCCGGCCTTATCGCGGACCGAGTACTCATATGTTGCCGTGGGTGCCATGTCGCTTCAACCGCCCTAAGCCCGGCCACAAAGCCGGTTGTAGTCCTCAACGTGATGACACTTATCGAGGCCTTGTTCAAACGTAATCTTTCGACTCTTAACCAAGTCGGCCAGGCTTTGATCAAGCGTGTGCATCCCATGGGCTGCACCGGCTTGCATCACCGAGTAGATCTGGTGTGTTTTTCCTTCACGAATGAGGTTGCGAATCGCAGGAGTCACGACGAGCACCTCGGTTGCCACGACGCGTCCATGTCCGTCTGATCTCTTGCACAACGTTTGACAGACAACGCCCTGCAACGACATAGCAAGTTGCTGACGCACCTGCTGCTGCTGGTGCGGGGGAAATACGTCGATGATGCGGTCGATGGTCTGGGCGGCGTCCTGGGTATGCAGTGTGGCGAAGACCAGATGTCCAGTTTCTGCTGCCGTGAGGGCGACCTGAATTGTTTCGAGATCTCGCATTTCACCGACGAGGATGATGTCGGGGTCCTGACGGAGCACATGCTTGAGAGCACTTGAGAACGACCACGTATCTTCACCAACTTCGCGCTGGTTGACGATGCAGTTCTTGTGTTCGTGAAGGAATTCGATGGGATCCTCGACCGTCATAATGTGATCGGTGCGCGTCCTATTGGCGAGGTCAACCAGAGCGGCCAACGTCGTGCTCTTTCCAGATCCGGTCGGCCCAGTGACAAGCACGAATCCACGAGGCAACGCAGCGAAGTTGCCGATCCCGGAGTGGATTCCAAGGCTTTCCAGCGACTTGATTTCATACGGGATCACACGGAAAGCCGCACCCACCGAGTCACGCTGGCGATACATGTTGACACGGAAGCGGGCCCGACCCGGCAACGAGTAGGCAAAGTCGAGCTCGAGTTCTTCTTCGAACTTCTCGCGCTGCGCCTGGGTCAGGATCGAAAACATGACACGTTGGATCACCGGGCCCGTCAGTATCGGGAATTCATCCAGCGGCACAAGCGCACCAGACAACCGAATGGTGGGATGTGCACTCACGGTGAGATGTAGATCGGACGCGGCGCGATCAAGCATCACGGTCAATACGTCGACCAGGGAGAGATCATCGCTCTGGATGCCCTGCTCCGTCGACGATCGTGATGTCAGGCTCGAAAGCTGAGAAGGTGCGGCCTCGTGCAGGGCAATCGCCGGAGCGACGGGGGCCGCAACAGGCTCCGGTCGGTACGTTTCTGCGGGCACAGCCGAGGCGACGGGGTACGACTCACCCACCTCCACTGCCGGTGCGTAAGACCCGACTGGCTCGGGGGCATACAGCTGCCCGGGCGCGACGAACGGCTCGGCGTACTGAGGCATGAAAGCTTCTCCAGGAGCCATCGCGGGCGAATCCTGCGGCACATAAACCTCGACCACTGGAACAGCAGGAACGTCGGCCAAATAGCCGGAGGCCGCGAAGAACTGCTCCGGAGTGTCGACGTCTGGTCTGGCTTCCACGTGGATCTCCTTGTGTTGCGTGCGTGCATGAGCACCGATCTCATGTCCGACATCGGCGCTTGGAGAGGTCCGCTTGAGCATTTGGACGATCAGATCCGCCGATCGCGGCCAGATGAGCGGTTACGCCACCACTCGGAAAATCTCGTCGAGGGAGGTCACACCCTGAGCCGCCTTAGTCAGTCCGTCTCGACGAAGGGTGACCATGCCACTTTCGATCGCGACCTGGGTTATCGCGCTGACACTTTCTCGCTCCACGGTCATGCGCTCGATCTGCTCACTTACCGCCATGACCTCGTGCAGTGCCAAACGACCCTTGTAGCCCGTGCGGGAACAGTTGGTACATCCAACTGGACGATAGAAGGTCGGTGCTTCGAGGTCTGCCATCGTGTAGCCGATAGCTGAAAGCTGCTCTGGGGGTGGCGTGTATGGCTCTTTGCACTTCGAGCACAACCGTCGAGCCAACCTCTGGGCCAGCACGCAATCGACCGATGAGCCGACAAGGAACGGTTCAATCCCCATCTCTGTGAGTCGAGTGATCGCGCTTGGGGCGTCATTGGTGTGCAGGGTGGAAAGCACGAGGTGACCTGTGAGCGATGCCTCGACTGCGATCTGAGCCGTCTCATGGTCACGAATCTCACCGATCAGCACGATGTCGGGGTCTGATCGAAGGATGGAGCGAAGGGCGGATGCGAAACTCAAGCCAGCCTTGGGATTGACCTGAACCTGGTTGATACCCGGTAGTCGGTATTCGACCGGATCCTCAACGGTGATGATGTTGACCTCGGGTCGATTGACGACATTGAGTGTGGCGTACAGCGTGGTCGACTTTCCAGAACCTGTTGGTCCGGTCACCAAAATCATGCCGTACGGCTTGTTAAAGGATTGCTCGAAGATCGAATAGTTGTGCTGGGAGAACCCAAGATCTGACAGGTCCATCCGTGCCGTCGAATTGTCGAGGATACGCATGACGACCTTCTCGCCCCATACCGTGGGCAGCGTGGCCACACGTAAGTCGACTTTGCGGCCGTTGGTCGTTACTGAAAGTCGCCCATCCTGAGGAATGCGACGCTCGGCAATGTTGATATCCGACATGATCTTTAGACGGCTGATCACTCCAGCCTGAATTGACCGCGGCGAACGCATAACCTCGTGCAAAACACCATCGATGCGGTAGCGCACGCGTAAGTCGAATTCAGTGGGCTCAAGGTGGATATCCGACGCCCGGTCCTGAATCGCCTGTGTGATCAGGAGGTTTACGTAGCGAACGATCGGCGCGTCCTCGGTTACTTCTTTGATCTTGGAGAGGTCTTCATCCTGGGTATCGGCCGCATCGAGTTCGGTCGTCAGGTCGTCCAGTTCATCACCGGCCCGGTAGTACCTGTCGATAGCCGCCAGCACATCTGCGCGCGTGGCCACAACTGGCCGAACGTCAATATGTCCCATAGCCGAGGCGATGGACTTGATGTCGTCGATGGCGAACACATTGGCCGGATCGGCCATCGCAACGAGCAGCTTCCCCTCGTCAAATCCGATCGGTATCGCGGTATGACGTCGAGCAACATGCCCAGGCACGCGTCCGATTGCGGTCATATCCACGGCGAATTCACCGAGATCGACGAATCTCATGCCAATTTGAGTGGCCAGCGCGGCCACCAGTTGGGATTCGCTGAGAACCCCCTGGTCGACCAAGATCCGACCGAGGCTGCGACCGAGGCGTTCCTGCTCACTGACGGCGAATGCCAACTGCTCTGGTGAGACCAGACGCCCCTCGAGCAGGATGTCACCCAGTTGCTTCACGATGGAACCTCTCACGCACGCGTCGGCGGACGCTCAATGCGTCCTATTCACCTGTTCGGCAGATTTAGCGCCAACCTGAAGCCCTTGGGAGCCCTCAACTCGAGCCAGGACCCATGATTCGCTCCGCAATCACACCGATCGCCCTAGAGGTTGATCCATCAGCTGGCAGCTCAACGGACGATCCATCGACAAAACTCAACTGCACATGCACCTGCTGCACACCCGCCGCGCAGGATTCTTCGTCCGCGGGCTGGGCACGCTCACCGGATGGACACTCGAGCATCGAAGCAACCAGAGTTGCCGCCGCACCTGGCACTCTGGGCCCCCCAGCCCACACCGATGCGCGCGTCATGACCGTCCCGACCCGCTCGTTGTATAGGCCTCGATCTGATCAAGAACCCCGAACAGAAGGGCCAGCAGCACTGACTTGACGGACTCCTTATCGGTCACGTCACAGGCGATGATGGGAACGGAAAGATCTACATCGAGGGTTTGACGGATCGCATGTTCGGTGACTGCGTCAAGCGCCTGACAACGATTGGCCGCGATCACGAACGGCACGTGGGCCAACTCGGTAAAGGACTTCAGGATCTTCGCCGCATCTTCGAAACTGGACGGATCTTGGGTGTCCACCACAAGAACAAATCCGAGCATGCCGTCGCTGAGGATCTCCCACATGAACTCGAATCGTGCTTGCCCAGGGGTACCGAACAGGTACAGCACCAATTCGCTGTCGATAGTGATCCGACCGAAGTCCATTGCAACGGTTGTTTGCGGTTTGTGTTCCTTGGACTCGTCGGTGATGCCACGTTCAGTCGATAGAACGGTGATTTCGCTGATCGTACGGATGAGCGTGGTCTTCCCAGCTGCGAATGGACCGGTGACGACGACCTTGACCGCCTTCCCCCCATGACGCCTCGGCTTTCGCACATTCATCACAGCCCTCGCACGCCCGCAATAAGCCTCAAGAGCAGAGTTCGATTCAGGCTGGGGTCACGTTGAAGTAGTTCGGCCGCGTAGACTGCCGGCGCGGTTGCCGTCTGACTTCGACTGTCGCCACCCTCGTATGCCCCGGCACGTAGTGACCCGGCCTGGGCTGCCATGACCTGGCTTCCCAGACCTCCAGGGCGCGACACTGCAAAGGCTCGTGAAGACTCGGTGACTGACCCTGTCTCGGCGGCATCGCGGTACGCGTCTACTCCCCCTGCGCCGACTAGGGCGCCGACCGCGGGCACAAACTGTCCGCGAGCTACGTCACCCGTCGCGGACGGGGACGCGGTCGCGCCATTGAGCGCCCCTGCCGTCGTAGCTCCACGTCCACCTGGCGATCCTGTGGCCGACGGGCTCCCCACTGCGGACCGTGGGCCTATTGGCGCTTCTTCCAGTGACATCAGCATCGCGAAGCGACGCTCCAAGTTGGAGACATAATCCGGCGAGGTCGGATCTTTGACCGTCAGCAATCCACGCTGCACTAGGCCAGCCAGGATTGACGTGACTGCATAAAGGCCCGCACCAGTGAGTTCGGCAAGCTCTTGTACGTTCCGATGCCCGTCAACCAGGGCCATCACACCCCACTCGTCACGAGTCACGGATGGATCCGAGGCCACACCTGGTGTCAGGCTAAGGATGGCTTCGGGACCGCTAATCGCACTGTGGAGGTTTGACCACTGCTGTTGACGCACGTGAGCGATCTCCAGTGCCGCTGCAACTGACACGGCGATCCCCACCTCATCGGGATCTACCTGGTCAGCGTTGAAGGCAAATTCGCCCTCTGTCCACGTCAGAAGTTCGGACATGGCATCGGTTACCTGCTCGGTGGCTGCCTGCTGCACGCTGAGCGCATCGACAGCCCCCGCTTCAAGCAGGGCCCTAGCGACGCCGATCCCGCCGGACACGACTCGTGCGACCGCATGTCGAAGTGCGAGGTCGTCCACGGCTCCGGCCCCGATGATCCGTCTCGCCAAGTTCTGACGTGTGAGATCAGCGCTGGCACCCGAGATCTGGCCACTGGAGAACCACACGACTCCGCGCATGGCAGGTCCGCCGGTACGACGCTTGGTCAGTTCCAAGGCACCGGACTTACCAGTTGACGAAAGCAATGTGCAGACGTCAGCAAGTCCGAACGCGTCAAGGGAACCCTCGAGCTTCATGTCCAGACCTCCTTGCGTTTGCTAAACCCGCCAATGCTCACGATGAACTCGCGTCCACATTTCGGACCTCTGGGGTGTTCCACTCGGCGGGCGCTGACAGAACTGGTTCGGACGACATCCACTCCACCTGCGCGGGTACCGAAGGCAAAGGGGGCACGGGGGCAACCGATGAGTGGGGGGTATAGACGAGATTGAGATCGGGCATGGGTGAGGAGTTCGACATGCTCTGGTAGACCGATGTTTCAGCTCGGTGAGCCTGGTACGCAGCCTCAGCATCGGCAAGGGCCTGGACGAAGTCAGCCGACCCATCGCCGACGGTTTGTGGCCACGACGATTCAAAATCTCGCGCTGATTCCATAGATAGCGTGGCCGCGATCGACGAGGCCGTTCGTCGAACCTCGTACAGAACGAGCCCGCTCTTTGCCCCTGCCCCGGCAACAGCGACGAGCACAGCCTCTGACTCGCAAGCCACCAAAAAGACAGTGCCATATTCACCCTCGACGAACACCTGAGATAGTCCGCCGCGGCCAAGCCCTTCTGCTGCCTTCTCGCCCAGACTCAGAAGCGCTGCGGACATGGCCGCCACACGATCCTCGTTCATCGTGTCGGGTAGTGCGCTGGCCATCGGCAGGCCATCGAAACTGACAACTGCCGCGGCCTCGATTTCGGCTACTTGAGCAAGCAGGTCGTCGAGGGCAGACTGGAGCTGCTCACCACGACGTGCCGGGCCACACTCTGACATCGCGCACCTCACGTTTCGTCGCGGATCAGATCATCCGCTCCCAGTGCTTTCGGCCATCTCAATAGCTGTCTTGAGGATTACCGGTCAGGCTCGCCCATTGGGCGGTGTCAGCGTCCGACGGTGTCAGCGTTGGGTGGCAGCCATCATGAGAGCTGGACGGATCTGATCGGCAGTAACCACTCGGCCGGTCATGAGGCGAATCTGCTCGATCCCCTGATATAGCAGCATCTCAAGCCCCGAGGCCGCCCGACCGCCATGGCCCTGCCACGCACGCGCAAAAGGTGTGGGCCAACCTTGATAAACAACATCGAGGAGCACACCTGGCAGGCTCGGGACAGAGTCCACCAACGTATCCGCCACGCCAGCAGGAACCGTGCTCAAGACGATGTCGTAACCAAGATCCGCGTCGGGTGATGCCCACGGAGAAATACCGACGTCAAGTCCACAGGCCCGGGCCGTAGAGACCAGGTCAGCACATGCCTGGGGTCTACGTGCCAGCACGTCCACGCGACTCGCCCCCAACCGCGCGGCGGCTGCAACGGCGGAGCGGGCAGTCGCGCCTGCGCCGATCACCAACACGGTTGGCGAACCTGAAATTCCAACCTGCGCAACTGCTTGCACGATGCCGTGAACATCGGTGTTGAACCCGCTTTTTCCGTCCGGGCCAAAAATCACTGTGTTCGCCGCTCCGGTGGCCAACACAAGATCATCAGCATGATCCAGCATAGGGAGCACATCGGACTTCAAGGGCATCGTGAGTGATGCGCCAATCCACTCCTCGGTGCGCGAGGTCACCCACTCACCAAGTTGGTCCGAGGTCAGGTCGACGCGGTCGTACGTCCACGGTAAACCCAGCACGTCATAAGCGGTGAGGTGTATTACCGGAGAGAGCGAATGTGCGATCGGATGACCGAGCACAGCGGCTCGGCGCACCCCGTTATCCAACATTCGCCTGATACTTGCGCTTGAGTACTAAGAATTCGTCGTAGGTGTTGGCGAACTCCGTCGTCTGAGTGGCCGGGTCTGTAGTCAGGAAGTACAGCCACTTGCCCTTGGTCGGGTTGAGTGCCCCCTGAAGAGCGGCGTCCCCCGGAGAATCAATGGGTCCCGGTGGCAATCCTTTGTGCTTGTACGTGTTGTAAGGCGAATCAGTATCCAATTGCTCTGCCGTCAATTGCAGGTCAGCAGTACCAAGTGCGTAGTTCACGGTCGAATCCAACTGCAATCGCATGTTTTGATCGAGCCGGTTGTACAACACACGCGCGCCCTTCCCGTAGGCGGCGGGAGGTGTTTCGACCTCGAGAATGCTGGCCATCGTGACAACCTCCAGCGGGGTAAGCCCTCGCGCAGCGGCTTCGGACTCCAAATTGATCGCGGCAGCTTGCTTATTGAAGCGCTTGATCATCGTCCGTATCACGTCATCGGCAGTGATCTTCGGTCCAAACTCATAGGTGGCTGGAAACAGGAACCCTTCCGCATTGCCCTTTGCGTATGCGGGTAGCCCAAGCTCGGCCGCATTCGCGAACGATTTCTTCAGCTCAGCGATCGGGATCCCCGTAACTTTTGCGGCCGTGGCCAATGTCTTATCAGCGCGCCAGCCTTCGGGGATGACGAGGCGTTTTACGTCGCGGGACGCCGGGTCAAGCAGTAAGGCAATAGCCGAGGACGAACTCATCTGGGAGTGCAACCGATACGCACCAGGGGCGATGCTCGACGAACGTGCATCACCTTGAGCTGCCGAAACGAAGGCGTCCGCTGATGACACAACCCCGGCGGCAGCCAGCGTGCGTCCGATCTGCCGGATCGAATCTCCGGGATTAATCACGACGCTCACTGAGCCAGAACCGGCTCCCTCATAGTCGCTCGGGCCGCCGGTGATCGCGCGGATCCCGACGACAGCCATGAGCGCGACAAAGCCGAGAGCAGCCAGCGAACCAATGATGGGTAGCACCGTTGAGCGGGCGACGCCCTTATGTTTGCCACCCCCCTTGGGTGGTTCGTCGTACGTCATCCGCAAGCCAAGTTGGCTCATGTCAGTCCCTTATCTGGCGCATCGGTCTGGAGGTCGTCGGCGGTCAACAGCTGACCCGGTGGAACCCCCGTGGCCCGCTCCTGATCAACTGCCTGCTGAACAATGATGACAGCAGCTGCCTGATCTATAACGCTACGACCTTTTCGAGAGTCTCTACCGGCGGCTTGCAATTGCCGGCTGGCCTGCATGGTGCTCATCCGTTCGTCCATCAGACGAATGGGAAGCTGCATCTGGTTCCCGCTGAGCGCATCGAGAAGCATGCGCGCGTACTCCACTGCGGCCTGCGCGGCAGGACCGTGCGCACCTCCAAGGCCAATGGGTAGGCCAACGACGATCTCCAACGGCTCATATTCGGCAATGAGCGCCACGATCTGGGCAACATCCTGCGCCTTGGCCGATCGCTTCACCGTGGCAACAGGCACGGCCAGCACGCCGTCAGGATCGGTTCGCGCGACCCCAACCCGCACGCTTCCTACGTCCAGGCCGATGCGGATACCCCGCCGAAACCGCTCGGTCACGCGCCTACCGCGGTGCGAACTGCCTCACGGGCGGCAACAAAGGCAGCATCGAGACCCGACGGGTCGGTTCCACCGCCTTGCGCGATGTCATCCTTACCGCCGCCTCGACCGCCCACAGCGGGAAGCGCAGCCTTGAGAACCTCCGAGGCCTTGAGACCGACTTCACGACCCTTGGCATTCGTGCCAACCATGATCGACACCTTGCCATCAGCCACCGTGGACCCAACGATGACGGACGGAATCTCGCGGCGAACCATCTCGACAGATTTGTTAATCAGTTCGCGCAACCCCTGAGCATCGGTTCCGTCGGGCGCTTGGAACGTCCATACCCGCGCATCGCCATACGTTTCACCCAGACCGATCAAGCCGTCGAGATTCGCAACCAAGGATGCCGATCTCATGACGGCGATTTCCTTCTCTGCATCTTTCAAACGCGACAGGATCGTATCGATTCGCTCGGCCAATTCGTCCGGCCGAGCCTTCACCACATCAGAAAGTTGAGAAACGATCAGGTGTTCACGGGCCAAGAACTTGTAGGCGTCAACACCCACCAGCGCCTCGACACGACGCACACCGGCACCGATTGAGCCCTCGGACAAAAACTTGATGAGGCCAACTTGACCGGAACGTTGCGCATGCGTACCACCGCACAGTTCCCTGGCCCAATCGCCCACCGAAACCACGCGCACCCGATCACCGTATTTCTCGCCGAACAAAGCCATCGCACCTGCGGCGCGCGCCTGCTCTTGCGACATGATTTCCGCGTGCACAGCCAAATCCTGGGCCAGTACTTCGTTCACGTGCTGCTCAACATCGTTAAGAACGGATGGAGGAACAGCACCTGCGAGCGGGAAATCGAAACGGAAACGACCCGGAGAGTTCTCTGATCCCATCTGGGTAGCAGTCTCACCTAGTGACTCTCGAAATGCCTTGTGCACCATATGAGTTGCAGTGTGGGCGCGTGAGATTGCCCGACGTCGCTCGAGGTCAACCGATCCCACGACAGCGGTACCAACGGCCACTTCGCCTTCGACGACACGACCGCGGTGAACATAAAGACCCGGTACAGGCTGTTGAACGTCAGCGATCTCGATTACAGAACCATCAGCCAACGAGATTCGGCCGGCATCAGCTAACTGGCCGCCACCCTCGGCGTAGAACGGGGTGCGATCCAATACGACCTCGACCTGATCACCGGCGCGCGCGCTTTGAACTCCTTCACCGTCGACCAGAAGTCCGCGTAACGTTGCTTCACTGACTACCTCGTCGTACCCGACGAATGACGTGATGCCAGAGGCATCCATGACATCGCGGTAGACCGTCGTGTTCGTGAGGCCTGACTTGCGCTGTTTAGCGTCAGCCTTGGCACGATCCCGCTGTTCACCCATGAGGCGGCGGAATCCCTCGTGATCCACCTCCAGACCCTTTTCGGCCGCCATCTCGAGTGTGAGATCAATCGGGAAACCGTAGGTGTCGTGCAGCGCGAATGCTTCGGCCGCACCGAGTTGTGATCCGCCCGAAGTACGAACATCAGAAACGGCCGACTCGAAAATCGTGGTACCCGTGCGAAGGGTCGACAGAAAGGCAGCTTCCTCAGTGGCACAAATCGTGCGGATGCGACCGGCCTCAGAATTCAGTTCCGGGTACTGCGGGCCCATGGCCTCGATCGAGGCCTCGATCAGTTCTTCCATAACCTGATCAGGACCACCGAGAATCCGCATGTTGCGAATGACGCGACGCATGATTCGTCGAAGGACGTATCCACGACCCTCATTACCTGGCAGCACACCGTCCGCGACCAGGAACGCGCAGGTTCGCGCATGGTCGGCGATCACGCGTAGGCGAACATCTGCATCCGGATCGGCACCGTAGCGGGCGCCGGTGATCGAACTGGCGCGATCGAGAATCTTGCGGGTGGTGTCGATCTCATAAATGTTGTCGACACCTTGAAGGAGTGCGGCCATCCGCTCAAGGCCCATACCGGTGTCGATGTTCTTAGCCGGAAGTTCACCGCGAACGTCGAAGTCTTCCTTCGATCGCACCTCGGACAGTTCGTATTGCATGAACACCAGGTTCCACACTTCGAGGTAGCGATCCTCGTCAGCGACAGGACCACCCTCGCGGCCGTGCTCCGGCCCACGGTCGTAGTAGATCTCCGAACATGGGCCGCCGGGGCCAGGAACACCCATCGACCAGTAATTGTCCTTGGGTCCGCGTCGCTGAATGCGCTCGAGCGGAATACCCGCGACGCGATGCCAGATATCGATGGCTTCGTCATCGTCGTCGTAGACCGTCACCCAGAGTTTCTCCTCGGGGAAGGCAAAACCTCCATCAGATTCCGATGCGGTCAGCAGCTCCCAGGCAAAGGGAATGGCACCTTGCTTGAAGTAGTCGCCGAAACTGAAATTACCGGCCATCTGAAAGAACGAGGCATGACGCGTGGTCTTACCCACTTCATCAATGTCGAGGGTGCGGACGCACTTTTGTACGGATGTGGCGCGTGGGTACGGTGGCGGAGCTTCACCGAGGAAGTACGGCTTAAAGGGGACCATGCCCGCGTTCACAAAAAGCAGAGTCGGATCGTCGAGCAGGAGTGATGCAGACGGAACCACGGTGTGTCCACGCTCGCTGAAGTAGCGCAAGAACCGACTGCGAATCTCGGCGGAATCCATGAGAGCCTCTCGAATGTGCGATCAACGACGTAACTCGCGACGCTGCGAGTGCTGACTCAAGAGTACCGGCGTCGCTCAGTTTTCGTCGTTGGGTATCTGCCGTCCGAGCGCCGTTCGAAGTTTATCGAGGACATCGGCGTATCGAGCCTCTGCTCCGTAGCGCGTTGGGCGGTAATAGCGCCGATCACCCATCTGATCTGGGCCGTAGGTCTGTTCTGCGACCGCACCGGGAACATCATGCGGGTACACATAGCCCACCCCGTGACCTAGATCCCCGGCCCGTGCGTAATGCGAGTCGCGCAAGTGCGCCGGGACAGGGCCAATCAAGCCCTTGCGCACATCGTCCTGCGCTGACCCAATGGCCACGGCCACTGCATTGGATTTCGGCGCAAGTGCAAGAGCGATCGTTGCTTGGGCTAGGGGGAACTTCCCCTCAGGCATCCCGATAAACGCGACAGCCTCAGCCGCCGCAGTAGCCGTCTGCAGCGCAGTCGGATCGGCCAGCCCGATGTCCTCACTGGCCAAGATCACCAGCCGTCGCGCGAGGAACCTCGGATCTTCGCCTGCCTCGATCATCCGCGACAAATAGTGCAGCGCTGCGTCGACGTCAGAACCGCGAACACTCTTGATGAATGCGCTAATGACGTCATAGTGCTGGTCGCCATCTCGGTCGTAACGCGGTGCGGCCCGATCCACAGCACGCTCGACGGCGGCAAGGTCTATGACATGGGATCCGACGTCCAGGGCTGCCCCGGCCGCAGCCTCAAGACTTGTAAGAGCACGCCGGGCGTCTCCCCCTGCGATTCGCAACAGATGATCTCGGGCGTCATCAGATAGCTCTGCGGCCCCATTCAATCCACGTGGGTCCACGACGGCACGATCGAGCAGGGCTGAGATGTCGTCATCGGTCAGGGGCGCCAGCGTGAGCAACAGCGATCGAGAAAGCAGAGGCGAAATGACGGAGAACGACGGATTCTCCGTAGTTGCCGCGACGAGGGTGACCCAACCGTTCTCGACCGCCGGAAGTAGTGCGTCTTGTTGGGTTTTGGAAAAGCGATGCACTTCATCTACGAATAGGACTGTGCCAATCCCATTCATGGCCAGCGCATCGCGCGCGCGATCAATGACCTCACGAACATCTTTGACACCGGCGGTGACAGCGGATAATTCGGTGAATCGACGACCAGTGCTTGTGCTCACCAGGGTCGCCAATGTCGTTTTGCCGGTACCGGGTGGGCCCCAAAGAATGATCGATGTGGTTGATTGAGGCTGATCTGCGGACACACCAATGAGCCGTCGAAGCGGGCTACCGGGTGCGAGCAGATGCTGTTGGCCAACCAACTCATCAAGTGTTCTCGGCCGCATGCGCACAGCCATGGGCGCGCCAGCACGACGGGGATCAACCCCTTCGTCAAACAAACTTGCCGTCACAGACTCCACCCTAGGGCGTGCGCTCTGACCGATGGTTGTGGACTCGACTACTGAGCGGAGGAATCCAGTCGCATTGCCGCAACAGGTTCAGGAATCTGTGGCAGTGCCGGCGGGCGCTCGTGAACGACCTTGTGCGCCTGGACAGCGGTCCGATGATATTCCTCAAGCTGAGCGATGAACGCAGCCTCTGTGTAGCCCCGTCCGTCAACCGTTGGACCTTCGGTGCCTTCGATGACGGCGATCACATCTTCACCAGACAGCGTCTTGTGCACTTCCAGAGCATGGGTCACCGCAAGCACCTCGCGACGGTTCTCCTCGAGCACGGACACCGTTCGCACATAGAGCTCTTGCAACTTATCTTCGATGGCCTTGGCCGTCTCCCCCTCAAACGGCATACCTTCGGTGTAGCTGATAACTCCACCGAACGATCGCAATGTCGGGCCCATCGCATGCGACATAAACGACGTAGCCACAAGTTGCGTGGCAGCACGCATATCTCCACCAACGCCTTGGGTGTGATCACCGTCGTAGAACAGTCGCTCGCCTGCTAGCGAAGCCAAGTACGTCATGACGTTTACTTCGATCTCAGATCGCCACTGGACGAACCTGTCTTCCAGCGGGATTGGTGAAACGAACCCACCAATGTCACCGCGTCGTTCGATTGTTGCAGTGTCGATGATGCTTGAGTGCTGCAGGCGATACATGGTTACCGCGTGGCAGGCCTCATGTAGTGCGACGGAGTGGCGCTCACGATCGACGTAGTTTGAACCATCCGGCAGGCCATGTTCCTTCAAACTCTTGGCCTTGATCAGATCGGCATAGGTCACTGCATCTCGTCCGTCACGGATGGCGATGACGAGCGCCTCGTTCACAGCATCCTTAATCGTGGCACCGGTCGCGTACGGCGATGTTGTTGCCAGAGTGTCGATCTGCTCGTCAGTGACTACATGCTTGATCTTGTCGAGGTAATTGCGATACGTGACGACTCGACCCTCTTTGGACGGATAGCCAACGCGGTAGATGCGGTCGATTCGTCCGGGACGCAGTAACGCTGGATCGAGTGCGTCGGGCATGTTGGTGGCCATCATCACCAGAATGCGGTACTTCGGCGGCGGCTTAGGACGCATCCCCAACGTCCGACGAACCACCCGATTCACGAATCCGCGAGGCTTCTTCAGTCCCGACATTTCAGTGAGCAGGGCCTGCAGCGTGCCCATCCCACCCATTCCGCCGCCATTATTCGTGCCGGTGGGAACAAATACCTGAGCGGCACGCGCCGCATCCGCTTCAGCCAGGAGTCGCTGTGCGTTGGGCGAAACGTAGTGACGCCCGTTGCAACCCGGATCAATGGTGGATTCGAAGGATGTGAGCTTCTCCATGAGTGCGTCACGACGAGCCTGACTTACAGCACCACCGCGACTTCCCAGAGTGTCAGCCTCGTCGAAGAAGACGATGACACCCCCGTAACGCAAGGAGAGCTTGCGGAGTTTGCGGAAAAGTCCCTTGACCTTGAGCACGCCGACACCGAAGAACATGTTGATGAACGCACCTGGATCGACAAACACATACGGCTTACCCGTCTCGCCGGCAACAGCCTCAGCTAGCAGTGTCTTACCGGTGCCTGGCGGACCCCACAGAAGGATGCCACCCGGTACATAGCCACCCTTTTCTTCGATCTCTTCGGGGTTCTCCATGAACACGATGTTTTCGCGCACGCGCTCAACGACTCGGTCTTGCCCCCACACATCATCGAAACGGGTCTTCACATCGTCGGGGAAGTAGACGTCCACTCCACCACGCGACAGGAACCAGAAGATCAGAGCAAACTGAGCCACCGCAATGAACAGGTAAATGACCAACTGCGCGATCATCGGCAGCTGGCCGATAAACCATGCCGGAACCTTGAAGAACGCCAAGATTGGTGTCGTGTGGAATACGGCAGCCAATACCATCGAAATGAGAGTCAGACCCACGATCCACTTGAACACTCGAGCCATGCGATAGCGGGTCCACGGAGTGAAGCGGGACGCAAACTTCTCGCTCTTGGAAAACAGCCGAACCCATAACTGGTTGTACTCGGCCACATTCTCAGATAGCAGGAAATGGATCTGCCTGATCGCCTCCACGATGATCAGGACGAGCAGGATCTGTCCCAGGCCAGTGTTCGCGACGATCTTCTCGGCTTCGGAGAACGAGATCAGCGGGTTCGCCGACAATTGCGCCCAGATGAGCACTGTGAAGCACACCACCAGGAACAGCAAAATCTTGATGCGGTCCCAGAACGCCAATGGCTTGCGAGTCAGGATGTCAGGGTTATCGCGACGACCGTGTGTCGGTGACACCACCGGGCCCACCTCGGGCTCTGGTAGTCCGGTTGGCTCATGCTCTACGGACTGGCCCGACTCACGTGGCCAGTGCGAATCTGGCCCGTCCATGTCCGGCGTAGGGGTGTCGTCGTCAGCCATTGGGATCCTCCTGGATCGTGTAGGAGGCCGTTACCGAATGAATGGCATCCCGGTTTTTCGTGTAGCACTCGGACGAGCATCGCACGAGGAGAAGATAGACGGCACCCTTGCCGCCACTCAATAGAGCCGTCTGGTCGACAGTCTCTTCCGGGCCACCGGCGGCAGGCACGTATGAGAAAACCACGTGTACGCCACGTGCCGGGCCCTGAGAGATCTTGTCGTCAGTCAGAATGTGGACGTTGCTACCCAAAGTTGACAGCGGCACAACCATGTCGCGAAGAGCAGCCGTAGTAGCCCCGTCCGACTCCGCCTGAAACACCGTTCTTAAACTTGCGAAGACTATCGGCGCCTGCGGTGTCTGAGTGCCGAGCACATGGATCAACGACGGTCGAGGGTCCGCATCGTATGCGTCCTGCCATGCAGTAGCCGCCAACAGATTCTTCGCCGTTGGATCGGCCGACCACGACGATTCTGCCTTGGAAATGTCGTCGGCAGTGAACTGCGTCCAACCCTGCGGCACTTTGAAGTACACGTTGCCGGCCGGCGCAGTACTTGGTGACAACTGTGCGTAGTTGTAATCGGGTTTGGCACAACCGGTGAGCCACGACATGCAAACGGCAAGGGTCACAACCCCTGCCGACCACTTTCGAGCCCCGGCCACGCCACGTCCTCTCCACTCAACGACACGCCGTGACAAGTATGCGATCACATCTCGATGAGCGCGCATTTTTGCCGATGTCCTGAGACCGCTCGTTACTGTGCCGCCTTGGCCGGCACCCCGTCGACCCCGGCTTCCTTGCGTTGCGCAGGGGTGATCGCTGCCGGTGCCCCCGTCAAAGGATCCTGACCACCGCCGGTCTTCGGGAACGCGATGACATCGCGGATCGAATCCGAGCCGGACAAAAGTGCACAGATCCGGTCCCAGCCGAATGCGATACCGCCATGCGGCGGTGGGCCGAACTGGAATGCGTCGAGTAGGAAGCCAAACTTCTCCTGCTGCTCGTCAATCGTCAGGCCCATCATCTGGAATACCCGCTCTTGCACGTCACGGCGATGGATACGGATCGAACCGCCACCAATCTCATTGCCATTGCATACAAGGTCATAGGCATAGGCCAAGGCGTTCCCGGGATCTTGTTCGAAGCTGTCAATCCACTCGGGCTTCGGTGACGTGAACGCATGGTGTACCGCCGTCCACGCTCCCGCACCAACAGCGACGTCACCGCTATCGGTGGCCTTACTTGACGGTTCGAACAGCGGCGCATCAACAATCCAGACGAACGACCACGCTGACTCATCGATCAAACCGCAGCGGCGGCCGATCTCAAGTCGGGCCGCGCCGAGCAGTGCACGCGATGGAGTCGCCTCCCCAGCGGCGAAGAACACGCAATCGCCAGGGTTCGCACCGACCCGCGCGGCCAGGCCATCGCGTTCATCGTCAGAAAGGTTCTTCGCGACCGGCCCACCAAGTGCGCCATCATCCTCGATGAGGACGTAGGCCAAACCCTTAGCTCCGCGCTGCTTGGCCCACTCTTGCCACGCATCGAGCTGCTTACGAGGCTGACTGGCACCACCCGGCATCACGACTGCGCCAACGTACGGGGCCTGGAATACCCGGAAGGTGGTGTTGGCGAAATAGTCCGTCACCTCGACCAACTCCTGGCCGAAGCGAAGGTCAGGCTTGTCGTTGCCAAATCGTGCCATGGACTCGCCATATGCCATGCGCCGAATCGGTAACGGGATTTCGTGCCCGATGTCACGCCAAACGGCCGAGATAACTGCTTCACCGATCGCGATGACATCATCCTCTTCGACGAATGACATTTCGATGTCTAGCTGGGTGAACTCAGGCTGCCGATCTGCTCGGAAGTCTTCGTCGCGATAGCACCGAGCGATCTGAAAGTAGCGCTCCATGCCAGCAACCATGAGCAATTGCTTGAACAACTGCGGACTCTGCGGCAATGCATACCAACTGCCGGGCTGAAGGCGCGCGGGAACCAAGAAGTCGCGAGCACCCTCAGGTGTAGAGCGAGTCAGCGTCGGAGTTTCAATCTCGACGAAGTCGTTGTTGTACAACACCTCGCGCGCGATCCGATTGACGCGGCTGCGCAGCCGTAGGGCCGCGCCGGGTGCTGGTCGACGCAAGTCGAGGTATCGGTGACGAAGTCGGGCTTCCTCACCAACCTCTACATGCTCATCGATGGGGAACGGTAGCGGCGCGGCGGTAGACAACACCTCGACCTCAGCGGCCATGACCTCGATGGCGCCGGTTGGCAATTCGGGGTTCTCGTTACCCGCTGGGCGAAGTGAAACCGTCCCGGTGATCTTCACGCAGAATTCGTGACGCAACGGATGCGCCACCTCAGGGTCGTGCACGACAACCTGCACAACACCGCTCGCATCGCGCAGATCGAGGAATGCGACCCCACCGTGATCACGCCGACGCGCCACCCATCCGGCGAGCACAACGGTCTCGCCGACATGGTCGGCTCGCAAACTACCTGCGGTATGCGTGCGAATCACGAGGTGATCTCCTTCTCAACGGGCACTGCTGGCGTGGCTTGAATTGTCGGATGCAGATCTGCAGCCGGTGGAGTCCATGATGACGGATCGGCCGCTACCTGCTCACCCGAGCGAATATCTTTCACTTCGTGTTGCCCGTCGTCGCCTATGAACCAGACGAATGGGATACCTCGGCGGTCGGCATACTTTATTTGCTTACCGAACTTCGCAGCCGATGGCGATACTTCCGTCGGGATACCGCGCGAGCGCAGCGCACGACCCACCTCATCTGAGGCCGGACGCGCATCGTCGTCAGTAACGGCAATCAAGACACAGGTCGGGACGCTACGGCTGGCCCTGAGCAATCCGCGAGCGAACAGCGGCGCCAAGGTCCTTGAGACACCAAACGAGATACCGACTCCGGGATACGTGGTTGAACCGTCCGTCGCCAATGCGTCATATCGACCACCTGAGCAGACGGAGCCAAGCTGTTCGAAACCGGCCATCCGGGTTTCGTAGACGGTGCCGGTGTAGTAATCAAGGCCACGAGCAATGCGTAAATCCGCACTCACAGTGAACTGCTCGCTGCGTAACGGACGGGTCCCTTCAACGACACGCACGAGCTCATCCAAGCCCTGATCAAGCATCGGATCCTGAACGCCCAGAGCAACAACACGATCGGCGAACGATCCGTCGTCGCTGCTGATCGCAGCAAACGCCAGCACGAGATCGATTTGTCGCGGATCGAGGCTGGCATCCTTGGCCAACAGCTCGCGAATTGCCGGTTCGGGAAGCTTGTCCATCTTGTCGACCGCGCGCATGACGGCTGGCACGTCGTTGACACCTAGTCCGTTGTAGAACCCTTCAATGAGCCGCCGATTGTTCACCTGCATCCGCAGTGGTGGCAGTGGTAATCCGGCGAATGCTTCGCTCATGACCTGGGCCACTTCCACCTCAAAGTGGAACGACAGGGAATCGACGTTGATCACATCGATATCGGCTTGAAGGAACTCGCGGTAACGGCCCTCCTGCGGTCGCTCACCCCGCCAGACCTTTTGAATCTGATACCGCTTGAATGGGAACGCCAACTTGCCCGAGTTTTCCAGTACATACCGAGCCAATGGCACGGTCAGGTCGAAATGCAGACCAATACCGGAGTCGGCGTCCGAATCGTCGGCGTGCAGCCGACGCAGTACGTAGACCTCTTTGTCGATCTCACCTTTGCGCAGCATCTGCTCGAGTGATTCAACCGCCCGCGTCTCGACGGAGGCGTAGCCCCAGGATTCGAAGGTTTCGCGCAACCGGTCAACAACGCGCTGTTCGACGATCCGCTCACTGGGTAACCACTCAGGGAAACCCGACATGGGAGTTGGTCGACTCATCACAATCCTCTTTTGGGGCCGGAAGGTGACTCATCCTCGTTGGCCAGAGCGGTTAAATACGGGTTCGACACCCGTTCTTGACCGATCGTTGTCGTGCCCCCATGTCCCGGAAGCACGACGGTGGTGTCAGGCAGTGGAAGAACCCGAGTCCTCAGGCTATTCAACATGTGCCCGTGATCTCCACCAGGTAAGTCAGTTCGGCCTATCGAACCTTGGAACAGCACATCCCCGGAGAACAGGACGGAAGGGTCCTCGGTCGTTTCTGCCCGACGGAACATCACCGACCCTCGGGTGTGGCCCGGTGCGTGATCAACGATGAATTCGATGCCAGCCAGTTCGATCTTCAGGCCGTCTGCCAACAGTCGTACATCATCAGGCTCGCCTGCGGCCAATCGTCCGTCCGTCATCGACGACAGCATGTCAGCGGTTTGTTTGCTGATACCCGCCATGGGATCGGCGAGCATCTCTCGATCGTCAGGGTGAATAAATGCCGGGATCCCTCGGGCGCCACACACAGGGACGACGCTCCAGACATGATCGATATGACCGTGGGTGAGCATGACCGCAACTGGCTTCAATGCATGCTCGCGGACAATTTCGTCGATCCCTTCGGCCGAATCCTTACCGGGGTCGATGATTACGCACTCGGATCCTGCCTGTGCGGCGATCACGTAACAGTTGGTACCCCATGGCCCCGCGGGGAATCCCGTCACAAGCACGTGATCACCACAATTCGGTCCTCGAGATGCTCTTTCTTTGACGTCGCGTCACCCATAAGGCTGAGCCTACCGGCGCCCCAGTCTGCAATCTTCCCCCGCTCCTCCCTACACTCGGTTACGGAGCGTGTGCAGTCATCAGGGACAGGGAGTAACACAGCGTGTCTAGCAGCAACAAGCGTGAACGCGAGATCGCCCGCGAGAAGTACGAGCGTCAGCAACAGCGCCGCGTCCAAGAGGAGCAGGCACGTCGCCGACGCAATCAGATCATCGCAGCGATCGCTGGATTGGCCGTCGTGGGTGGCACCTTGGCTGCTCTCCTGATCAATCACAACGCGAATACCCCGGTTACCCCCGCCGCATCACCCACACCGTCTGCGTCGGCTTCTGCGTCGGCTTCTGCTTCTGCATCTGCGTCGGCCAGTCCAGCGGCTCTGGTATGTCCGAAGGGACCAGCGCCCACTACCAAGAAGGACAGCTGGCCGGCTGCTCCCACCACATCTCTTGATGCGAACAAGACCTACACCATGAACCTGGCCACCAACTGTGGAGACATCAAGATTGAGCTTCTGCAGAAGGCTGCGCCGGTCACAACCTCGTCTGAGGTTTTCCTGACTGATCAGGGCTACTACAACTTGGCTGACTGTTTCCGATTGACGACACAGGGCATCTTCGTCGTGCAGTGCGGCAGCCCAACCAATGACGCCCAGAACGGACCGGGATACACGGTTCCAGACGAGAATTTGCCGGCCGACGGCTCGAATAACTATCCAGCTGGCACGGTTGCCATGGCCAATGCGGGTGCTGGTACCGCCGGTAGCCAATTCTTTATCGTCTACAAAGACACAACTCTGCCCCCGAGTTACACAATTTGGGGCAAAGTTGTCTCCGGCCTCGATGTAGTCACCAAGGTGGCAGGGGTCGGCGTCCAGGGCGGCGGTGCTGACGGTAAGCCGGCACAACCGTTTGTCATCACGAAAGCCACGACAACCACGTCGGGCTGAGGAGTGAATTAATGAGTACCGAGAATGTCGAGAGCAACACAACTGACCTGACTGACGAACTGACGGCCAACGTGCCGGATGTCGTTGAGGTCGACGATGCAGCAGTGGCAACAGTTGAAACGGTCGAGTCCGTCGATGTCATCGACAGTGTGGACGTTATTGAGACCGCGGACACTGTTGAAATCATCGAATCCACTGCAGTGATCGAGACCACCGAAACGGTCGCCGTCATCGAATCCGCAGACGTCATCGAGACCGTCGACGTAGTCGAAACTGTCGAGACGGTCGAGACAGTGGATGTGATTGCGACGGCTGACACAATCGAGACGATCGAGATGGTCGAAACCGTCGAGACGATCGAGACAGTAGACGTGATCGAGACCGCAGACGCGGTAGCAATCATCGAAACCACCGAGGTTGTCGACGTTGTTGAGAGTGTCGAGGTCATCGAGACCGCAGATGTGGTCGA
>CANGPO010000043.1 GCA_947455705.1 Actinomycetota bacterium
CATAGAGATCAAGAACGGCTTCAATCCTGAGGCCATCTTGGAACAGCTTTACCAGCTGACTCCTATGGAAGATTCGTTTGGTATCAACGCCGTTGCTCTGGTGGACGGACAGCCAAGAACCCTTGGTCTCAGCGAAATGTTGCATGTCTTCATCGATCATCGCTTCGAGGTCGTTCGTCGACGCTCCTCATACCGTCGACGTAAAGCCGAAGAACGGCTGCATCTTGTTGAGGGACTCCTAGTCGCCATCCTCGACATCGACGAGGTCATTGCGGTCATTCGTTCATCAGATGACGCTGCAGCTGCGAAGATTCGACTGACTCAGGTCTTCGAACTGTCTGACACCCAAGCCGCCTACATTCTGGAAATGCCACTTCGACGATTGACCAAGTTCAGCCGCATCGAACTGGAGTCTGAACGTGACGAGCTGGCCACCCGCATCAGTGAATTGTCGGCGATCCTCGACGACGACAAAAAGTTGCGCGCTGTCGTATCCAATGAACTGGCCGACGTGGCCAAAGAACATGGCACACCTCGACGCACCGTTCTCCTGGAATCGATCGGCGCCCCCGTCAGCACAGCAGTGCCCCTTGAAGTTACCGACGACCCCTGTGTGGTCTTGCTGTCCAGCACAGGGCTACTTGCTCGCTCGAGCGATGAGCGAGATATCCCCGTCGACGGCGAACGATCCACACATGACGTCATCGTGTCTGCCGTGCGTTCGACCGCGCGTGGACATGTTGGAATCGTCACAAGTCTGGGTCGCGTCCTGCGGATTCCGGTGATCGAGTTGCCAGCACTCCCACCAACCCATGGTTCGCCATCACTTGCGGGCGGTGTTCCGTTGGGAGCGCTGCTAACACTCGAAAAGAACGAAACCACCGTCGGCTTATGTTCCGTCACAGGCGAAGGCGTGGGTGTGGCTCTGGGAACGGCCAACGGCGTTGTTAAGCGCGTGAATCCCGAGGTGCCTACCTCGGCCGACACGTGGTCGATCATGAGGCTCGACGATGGCGACGTTGTCGTTGGCGCCGTAGAACTCACCTCGGGCGACGAGGAGCTCGTCTTCATCACCAGCGACGCGCAGTTGTTGCACTTTGGTGCTGACTCAGTTCGACCGCAGGGTCGGCCGGCTGGCGGCATGGCCGGTGTACGCCTCAGCGACGGGGCGCGCGTCATTCATTTCGGAGCAGTTGATCCGCGACGCGAACATGTCGTGGTGACGGCAGCAGGTACGAGCGGGGCATTGCCCGGAACATCTGGTGCGTCGGTAAAAGTCACTCCACTTTCTGAGTATCCGGGCAAGGGCCGCGCCACTGGTGGCGTGCGCGTTCAGCGGTTCCTCAAGGGTGAAGACGTTCTTCTCTTGGGCTGGGTCGGACCAACACCTGCACGAGCGGCAACGCCGCAGGGTGCGCCTGCTCCGCTCCCACCGATAGATCCACGCCGTGATGCATCGGGGCTTCCCACATCGAAGCCGGTGGCTGCGGTTGGCGGCCCCATCAGCATTGGCGGACCCGCACCTGCAGCACCTCCCACACCAGATGAGACGATCGAACCGTGACCGAATCACCTAGGTGCGCCGTTGAATCGCTCACTGTCGGCGAACCGATGGCGGGCAGTGCACCGCGAGCCCGCGCGTGGCTCGTCCTCGAGCAGGACGGACCCTACGGCTTCGACGCCTTAACCGATTCAGACTTGCCCGCCGAAGTTCGTCTGGCGATTGCTGCAGCAGGTAAAGAGACCGGAACCACGGTCGTTCTAGCTCGACGAGTTGGTCGAAACAAGGAAAGAAGCGCACCCACGGGGAGTAGAAGATTTTGGCTCGCGCATTGTGCGCCGGGTGGGTCACGGATGCGCAGTGGTGTCGTAAGCGACGCAGAACTTAGCCGCCAGGATCTTCGTCAGGTTCTGGAAGCAGCCTCACATGGCGAACTACCTGCTTGGGGCTCACGGTCAGCCGAGCCAATCCTGCTTGTCTGCACAAACTCCAAACGCGATATGTGTTGCGCGCTTGAAGGCCGTCCGTTGGCTCAGGCTCTGGCTGCAGATCCATTAACTGCTGACTCAGTCATGGAAGTCAGTCACGTTGGCGGGCATCGATTCGCACCCAACGTGCTCCTTTTGCCCACCGGTCACATGTATGGGCGCATCAGCGCGCAGCAGGCACGCGAGGTACTTGTTGGTGCCCGGGAAGGCAAACTACTTAACCCTGGGCACCTTCGTGGGCGAACGTCGGCGGCGGCACCAGCACAAGCCGCCGCGATCGCCGTGCGCACCCAATACGCGATTGAGGGGCTCGACAGTATCGACGCGCTGCGCAAAGTGGGCGACAAAGTTCTTCCCTTCCCACTGCGCTGGGATGGCGAGCACGGTCGCGCCGATGTTGAAGTCCGGCATCGGGACGGCCGTGCTTGGGCGGTAGCCGTCAGGCACGTTGAGTTTCCCGCTCGTGCTGAATCCTGCGGTAAGCCTGCACAACCATTCAGTGTGTGGCAGACCGAGTCCATCGAGCCGCTACCGGCGTGGCAGTAGTCACCAGAAGTTCACTCGTGACTGGGTTGCTCTGCACTGGCCGTTGGATAGATTGTCCGTATGAGTAACTTTCCGGCAGAGGCATTCAGTGACGTACTAGCGGGAAACCGGGACTACGCCCAAGCCTACGAGGGCATGTCCCTCACGGGCCGAGCACTTAAAGGTCTCGCGATGGTTACCTGTATGGATAGCCGCATTGCTCCACTTGCATGTGTTGGCATGGCACCTGGTGACGTGAAGATTCTGCGAAACGCTGGTGCGCGTGTCACAGACGACGTTCTGCGAACTCTGGTGCTCGCCACCTATCTCCTTGGCGTTAACCGAGTGCTCGTCATGCCGCATACCGACTGCAAGATGGCCAGTGCTACCGAACAAGACATCCACCGCACCATTCTCAATGAATTCGGCGTGGACACTCGCAGCGAGGAATTCCGGACAGTAGACGACCAACTGGCAGCCCTTGAGTACGACGTCACTCGGATCCGTGCTTATCCGCTCCTGCCCAAGGACTTGGTCGTCGGTGGTGCGATCTATGACGTGAAGACCGGAAACCTCAACGTCATCGACATCTAGCTACGTCGCGCGGCTTCGTTCAACGCGTCTGTTGAGTGCAGTGTGGTTCGATCGCGCTGTCGGGTTGCACCCAGCGCCTTTTCGGCTGCATCAATGCGCTGCCAGCCATCAAATCCGATCGGCTCAATTCCCTTGGCAGCCAACAGATCGTCGATACCAGCCCCACCCTTAGTAGGTTCGTCTCCCAGATCGAACAACAGTGAGGCAACGGTGGCTGCAGCATCCTTCTTGTTGGTGCCGATGATTCCGCTCGGACCACGCTTGATCCAGCCAGCGACGTAGAGTCCCTTGATGGGAACACCCGTGTCAGGGAGTACTCGCCCCTCATCATTGGGAATCACATTGCGTCGCGAATCGAATGGCACATCACCGATCGGAGTCCCCCGGTAGCCGACCGAGCGAACAATCAATTGAGCCGGGATATCGAAGGTCTCACCGGTGCCGATGGCCGAACCAGATTCATCAATCGTGGTGCATTCAACCCTGACCGACTCAACACGATCTGTACCGAGGATCTCCACGGGCCGCGCACGGAAGTGCAGGTGAATTGACTTCTGACCGACGTGTTCATCGTGCTCTGACCATTCACGAATGATGTCAACGTTGCGAGCAACGACGCGATCCGATTCCATGTGCGCCGTGCTCGCTGGCTCCATCTCAAGTGCGCCTCGGTCCACGATGACGTCAACACCATCGAATTCGCCGAGCTCGCGCAGTTCTTTCGTTGTCCAGGTCGCATGTGCGGGGCTGCGCCTGCCAAGGACATGTACATGCGAGATCGATGAGCTCGCTAGCGCGTCCAAGACATGCTGGGGCATATCAGTTTGAGCAAGTCGCTCATCAGGAGCAACCAGGATCCGGGTCACGTCAACTGCAACATTTCCTACCCCCACCACAACCACCGACGTAGCGGCGGCAAGTGCCGCTTCGATGCGCTCGCGGTCGGCATCTGGATGGCCGCAGTACCAAGCAACGAGATCAGTCGCGGCAATACTGCCCTGAAGTTCCTCACCGGGAATGTCCAGTGCTCGGTCACGAGAAGCACCGTACGTGAGCACGACTGCGTCATACGCATCAAGTAACTCGGCGATCGAGACGTCGACACCAACCTCGACGCCGGCACATAGGCGCACACCCGGCTCTAGGAACACCTTCTCCAAGGTATTGCGAACGGAACGAATCGAATGATGATCGGGTGCAACGCCGTACCGTACGAGTCCGAACGGGACAGGTAGTCGCTCGATAACGTCAACACTGTGCCCAGCCGAGGCCAAGGCGTCTGTCGCATACAGCCCAGACGGACCAGCACCAACAACAGCAACACGCATACTCACCACGACACCACTTCGGTTGCAGAAACTAGGACAATCCCAAGGTGGCTCGAACCTTGCTATACGAGCCCTGCGGATCCAGTACGTCGAACCATATCGTCTGCATGCCAACAGAGTCGGCGCCGGCGACATTGGCTGGCTGATCATCAACGAACAGGCAGTTTTCGGCTGCGACCCCCAACCGCGACACCATGAGTTCGTAAATCTCCGGATGTGGCTTGAGGACGTGTTCAATGGACCCGTCAACGAGCGCATCCAACTGGGTCAGAATCGTCATCCGGTCGACCCAAGCCTGACCGTGGAACGCCTTCATATCGTTGGTCAGAACCGCAACCTTGTATCCGGCTGCCTTCGCATCGGCCACCAAATCTCGCGCACCTGACCTCAACATGACGTCCTCGTCGATGTCGAATAGGTACTCCATCATTCCGCGAAAGTTCGGCTCAGAACCCGTGAGTTCGGCGAAATCATTGGCTCTTCGCTGCCAATACTCGCGTTCGGTAATGAGTTCAGCCTGCATATCACGCCAGTCTGCATCGGCTGCAGGATCGAATGGTCCGGTCCACGACAACGTTCCCGGCTCGAGTCCAGCTCGTTGCTCGCCAACAGAGCGCAACTCAAACGGGGTCTTGAGAACCGGCCCGCCGAAATCCAGAACAAGTGCGTGGATTGCCAACAGACTCAGTGCTCCGCTTCGAAGATGGTCGCCCGATCAACTTTCACAATGTTGCCGGTCCAGGAGCAAGATGGACACCACGTGTAGAAGACCGTCTCGTCGGCACGCCAATACTCAGTGATCATCCCGTCATCAAGAGTGCCACCGCAGGTCGGGCAGAACTTGGGACGGTCAAGTAGGTGACGTTCCGCATCAGGTGAGAACCACTCACCGGGGTCCGGTAAACGATGCGGATCCAAGGGCAAGAGCGACGGATCAACCATGGTTATGCGCCGCTCTTGGCCTTTTCACGAGCAACTGCAGCATCTCGATGCAACGCAAGCAGTTGTTCCTTCAAGGGGCTGTAGCGCATCGAACCACCGGTGATCCACTGATCGGTAAAAGCCGTTCCGGCACCGAACTTGTCGCGCTCACAGGGCAGATCGATCACATCGTGATCCTCACGGATGATCGCAATGGGATCCTCACCATTAGCGACCTTGCGCATGTTCTCCTTGAACATTTTGCGCAGCAGTGCCACACCAGCGTCGCTGCGACCAAGGTGTTCTTGTGACCGGTCAATGACGGGGCCTTGGCTGACCCACGCCATGACATCCTGACCCTCGACGTAATCGGTAATGAATTCGCCGTTCTCGTCCTTATAGGGGAACGGGTAGAACACCGGACGCTCCTGGTGCTCCCACACACCGCCCTCGGGGTGATGCAGTGAATAGAACAGCTTCCACGTTGTGGTGTCATCGATGGGAACACGAATCTGCATTTGGTCGATCCACTGACCACCTACGCGCATGAAGAGCGGGAAGACCAGCGGGTGGCCGATTGCCCAGTCGTCATCAGCCTCAGTGTGGCCCTCGAGCACGCGACGCTTGAGGATGCCCCAGTGGAATTCATCGAATGCTGTCTTCATGTGCTTCTTTTGGAAAGACTTGGGAGCCTCAAAGCCCTGGGTCTGACCAAGGAACTCGAAGTAATACCCGTGCAGCCACTCGACGTGGTGCGGGTCTACTGAGTTCTCCATGATCTGCAACCAGTTACAGGGCAGCGTGGCGTAACCAGCTTCGCGAATACCGTCGAGAACAAACACGTCGAAGCGTGGCAGCTTCGGCGCGGGCGCTTGGCCGACGTAGACCCAGATCATGCCGCCCATGGCTTCGGCGAGCCCGGACTTGGCCTTGACTCGGGCTCTGAAGTTTTCGTTTTCGGCCTCGGCGGGCTGCTCGACACAGTTTCCGCCCATGTCAAACTTCCAACCGTGGTAACCACAGCGGATGCCATCCTCGTGGACCACGCCATACGTCAGTGAGGCGCGACGGTGAGGGCAATGCTCGCCAATGATTCCGTACTTACCGGACGGCGTCTTGTAGATGGTCCAGTCTTCGCTGAGAAGACGAACCGTCTTGCTTGGCTTGGTGTCGAAGTCCTCTTCGAATGCGATCGGGTACCAGTAGTAGCGAAGGAGCTCCCCCATCGGAGTGCCTGGGCCGACCTTTGTGAGTTCCTCGTTCTGTTCCACGGTAAGCATTGCGTTTTCCTTCCGCCGCATTCGACGTTGCGTATCAATTCATTGTCTCAGGTGAACACGGCGGGAGGGCCGAGGACATCAGCCCTCCCACCGTCGTCATTCATTGCAACTGCCATGTGGCAGGACGTACGGGTCGTAACAAGTACAGTGCCGAGTCGCAACGAACTAGTCTTCGAGAATCGTGACCGTTCCGTTCGATCCATCAACGCGAATGCGCTGACCGGTCTTGATGTTCGAGGTTGCGAAACCGGTACCGGTAACGGCTGGAAGGCCATATTCGCGACACACGATGGCCGCGTGGCTCATCATGCCGCCGGTATCCGTAACGGTCGCGCCGATCTTTCCAAAGATCGGCGCCCAACTTGGTGCCGTCAACGGGGCAACAAGGATTTCACCCTGCTGGATCTCGTTGATCTGATCAGCCGAGAAGATGACACGTGCGGGACCTTCGGCAACACCGGGAGATGCAGCAAAGCCCTTGATGCCACCTTCGCCTGACGCTCCACCACCGAGCCACGCCGCCACAGAATCTGAGGTGATACCCCACAGCATGACGGTGAATGGTTCGGTCACAACCTCTGGTGGTACACCAAGGGCTGGTGTTGGCTTCGCCGACTTGAGCGCAGCGACGATCCGCTTGCGATCGGCGACCTTCGCCGGCCAGTACTTGGGTCCACGGGCAGGTGCCGGGGTTGCCCACGATGCGTACAGGTCGAACAGTGCATCCGGAACCTCGTGACGCTGAAGGTAGAAGATGTCGTTCGCTTCTGCGATGAATCCTGCGTCGGCAAAGATCTGACCGAGGCCACGCATCTTGCGCCACAGCACCGAGTGGCTCCAGTGCTCCACATAGAAGTTGTGGTTCTCGACGTACGGGAACACCACGCGGGCTAGGCCAAGCTTGCCGGCGAATGCCTCACGCTCGTCATCGGAGTTCAGAAGGTCGGTGTACTCGTTGACGATGCGATCGCGCTCGGCGTGAATCGCAGCAACGGGACGAGCAAGATCCCCACCCTCGTTGAGCAGGTTGATGTAGTTACCAATGAAGTCGAAAGGAATCTCGACGTTCTCGATCCAGATCTTGTCGGTGTGATAGAAACCCGATCCGTTCGAGAAGTTGAACCATGGCTCAGCTGATTCCTGGAACGATGCGATCCACGCGCGTCCGGCTTCTGTTGCCTTGAGGTTCTCTGACGTCGCTTCAACGTTACCGGCTACGAATGCATCACCAATGCCGGTGTCACGAGCCATCCGCGCGAGGCGCTTGAGCTCATCGTCCGGGCGGAACAGGTCGACGTCAACCCCAGCAACCATCTTGGCGATGGCCAAATCAGGGATGTTCGGGAAAACCTGCTTGCAGAAGCCGAAGAAGTCGAGGTACGCGGCGTATCCCAAGTTGAGGAACTCAAAGTGGAACTGCCAGAGCTTCAACGCCGAGCTAAGAAGTCGGTAGTACGCGTCGATCAATGCGTAACCCGAGCCGGAACCCTTACCGGAGGCAACAACTGCCTCGAAGTCTTCGACCTCGGGCAGTGGCTCAATGTGGAGGGCTTCCATCTCCGCCACGAGGTCGCGGATCTTAACCATCCACTTGTCGTAGAGGTCATTCCAGTTCATGAAGTAGTGACCGGCGCGCTGCATGAACTGCTCAACGCGTGCACCAATCTCCGCCTCTGGCGCTGGTACCGGCGTCAGGTACGCGTATCCATTCAGGATGCGGTAGTCGATGCCGTTGGCCGGCGGCACGAGGAGGTGACGCGTGTTGTACTGCGACAACGAGGTGATCGCGAACTCGAAAAAGGTCGCGTCCCACGGCGTGAGCACCTGAGGCCAGTGCACGCCATCCTGGAACCAGAACATCGAGTCTTCATATTCACGCCGATCCTCGCTGAACAGCGAAGAGTACGCGTAAAGGTCCTGCCAGCCTTCTGCACCCTCGGGGGTGGGGATGTCGAAGGGACTGGGGAAACGGTCTGCCATCAGATCTCCTTAACGAACCGTCATTGGTTCACTGGGACCAGTACCGTCACGTTTTGACGGTTGGTGATTTCTTTGCCTGACTAACTACTCGCTTCCGTGCCATCCGCAGAACTGCGGCTGTATAGCGGTGACATCAGAGTGGAAACGATGCTCGACATGAAGTCGCCGCTGGTGGCAACCGACGATGCCGCCGGTGCCTTCTTACTCCAGACCGTTTCCGGCCGCGCTTGCAGCAGGATGATGTTCTGGCCTTCGGGTAGGTCGGCATCGACCGCCCACTCGATGTCTTGGGGGCATCCATAATGCTTCTCTGCAGTTCGAGCGAGAGCTGCAATGCCTTTGATCTCGTCATCGGTCAGACTCGGTGCGCTCGCGCGTTCAGCGTCCAGGGGACGCTTTTCCACGGTGTCGTGATCGGTCAGCGCAAATTCACATTCCTTCACCGAGACAACTCGTCGACCGATTTCGCGAACGACCTTGTCGATAAGGAAGTTGTCCGGTGTGATTTCTCCCGAGACGACCCCTTCACCAAATCCCCACGCGCTATCGATGGCAATCTGAGACCTATCTCCATCGGTGGGATTCAATGTGAATGCGACACCAGCTGATTTGGGACGAACCATCTTTTGCACGACCACGCACATCTCAACAGTGCGGTGTTCATAGCCCATCTCGACGCGGTAGCAGGTCGCGCGATCGGTAAACAAGCTCGCCCAACAGCGGCGCACCGCGTCAACAACAGCATCGCCACCGCGCACCCATAGGTACGTGTCGTGCTCACCGGCAAATGAGGCATCCGGTGAATCCTCAGAGGTTGCCGATGATCGAACGGCCACCGGCACATCTGTCACACCTGACCGTGCGCTGAGTTCTAAGTAGCCTGCGCGAATTGCTTGTTCCACCTCGGCCGGCATCGGCATCGTGCGAATGATGTCCCGGATCGCCGAACAACGACGTGAAACATCGTCGGTATCGTTGATGTCCATACCGTTGAGATGATGGGCGAGTTGCTGATCAAGATCTGCCTCAAGCGCGGTCCGACGGTAGGCCGTGGTGCTGATTCCGAAGCCTGGTGGAACGGGTAGCCCGGCGCCGGTCATTTCGCCGAGCGACGCGGCCTTGCCTCCCATCTCATGCTTGATTCCGGCCCAGTAACTTTCGAACCACGTAATGGTGCTACTCATGCACGCTCCCGATCTTCACGAACTGTTGGAGGAACCGCATTGTTAGGAAGACCCGCCCACCAGTCTGGCAGTTGGTCAAGATCTGGAACGGTAACTTCCTGAACTCGGTTGCGGTAGAGAACTAGTGCGGACTTGCCGCCTTCAATGAGTCGAACGCGAACGGCCTCAGTGTTGAACGGCTCGCCAGGGTCGTAGCCCATCGCCCAGGTCGCGAAGGCTCGGATCGGGCCGGAGTGAGTGGCAATCACGATTGAGTTACCTGGGGTTTCGCTATGCGCCCGAAGCAGGCCGGCCCAGAACCGTCGAACACAGGCCACGGGTGGTTCGAATGAAAGCATGGGCATCGTGAGCCAGTGGGTGATGGGGTCTCCCCCGCCCTGCTGGATTCCCCAGAATCGATCAACTTCCACGAGCCATAGCGGACGATCACCCTGCGAGATGCGCTCGTAACGCTCCATCTCCTTGTGGTACTGGCGGAAAGCCTGCGTGACATCACGCATACCTTCTGGAGTACTCACTTGGAAGTTGCGGAACTCTTCGAAGGTCGTGATCTCACCAATCTCAGCCTCGCGACCAAAGAGTTGGATCTGATCGAGCATTCCACGACGCAAATGCTCGGCTGTCTGGCGGGCGCGATTGGTATCAGCGCAGCCCATAATCACCTTGTGGCCGTTGAGAACTCGACGCGCTAACTCTTGACCACGTCGGTGTGCCTGCCATGAGCCAAGAGGCGTGAGTCCAGATTCCGTTGAGTAGCCCTGGGTCTCACCGTGGCGGACGAAGTACACATCCGTGGTGACCTGTGCGGCGTGTTCGCGTCGCTCAGGAATGATCTCGCGAGTACGCGTCACCTCGCCCCAGGCGCGGTTCGTGTTGATCGCTTGACCGTCATACGTCGCAATATCCGAACTCAGTGCCGAATCGTCACGACGTTCGCGGAAACGACGAAGGTAGAGCGGACCTTCTTCATTAGATGAACGATCCTCAGCCTCGAGAGACTTGCCCCCACGGCTGGTTCGTTCGTAATACTTCTGCAAGTAAGCCGGAGCATCAGGGCGCTCGGTGCGAGGTAGATCCACTCCACTCGCGGCGGCATCAGTCTTGGGTTCGTCAATGGCAGTCATCAGCTATGCACCGTCAAGAATCGTTGATTGACAACACCGTCGTAATAGAACAATGCGCGTCCCATCTCACCTTCGGTCCAGATCACCGGTGGTTCATCGGGATCGACCCAGTAACCACCGGTAAACACCTCATTGCGGTGACCGGCCGGATCGAAGAAATACATGCAGTTGCCGCGCGTGGCACCGTGCCGCGTTGGATTCGTTTCGATGCGAACTCCGTGATAGGCCAAGATGTCGGCCGCAGTGCGGATGTCATTCCAGTCGTCGACCCAGAACGCGAAGTGGTGCAAGCCACCATCAGGACCGGTAACCAACGCGAGATCGTGACTTGAGTGTGAAATCTCCATCCAGGTCGCGATCTGGAAACCGTCATCCCCCAGGACCTGCTCGGTCAGGTGGAACTCCAACACATTGGTGAAAAAGTCGGTTCCCGCGTTGACGTCCTCGGCAGTCAAGAACACGTGGTCGATGCGCGGTGGTGCCACACCGACCATGTTCAACGGTCGGGGCGGTGGATTCGTCAGCGGCAACAGGTTTCCAACCTGCTGCATTCCATGGACGATCTCCATCTCGTGGCCAGTGGGCGCTTCGAAACGCAGAGACTCACCATGTCCGGGCGCCCATTCGTCTCGAGCGAGTCGTTTCGTGGCTACCCCAGCGGCCTCTAGACGGACCTGGTAGTAGTCAAGGTCCTCAATCGACTCAGCCTTCCAGCCAACATGTCCGAGCCCGTATGACGGCGAAAACGTCAGCACAACAGAGTGATGCTGTTGCTCATCCCAGCATTTAAGGAATACCCGCTCATCTGCCCGACCGGTTTCGAACAGGCCAAGCACCTCGGTGTAGTAGGCCGCAGCCAGTTCAAGATCAGGAACCATGATCTCGATATGAGACATCCGTAACAGACTCATCAGGTGTGCACCTTCATGAAGCGGTTGTTGAGTTCACCCTCGTAGTAGAAAACCGCGCGACCGATGTTGTCCTCGGTCCACGTGATCGTCGGGAAGTCCGGATCCGGACGGTATCCACCGGTAAAGACCTCGTTACGAGTACCCAGTGGATCGAAGAAGTAAATGGTGTTTCCGCGCGTAATTCCGTGACGTGTTGGACCCACGTCAATCGAGATTCCGTTGTACGCAAGGATATCCGCGGACTTACGCACGTGATCCCAGTCGTCAAGCCAGTACGCGAAGTGATGTAGGCCGCCATTGGGGCCAGACACCACGGCGAGATCATGCGGGGAATGTGAACGCTCCATCCACGTTGCGACCTGATGACCATCACCATCGAGGAGCTGTTCGGTCAAACGGAAGCCGAGAACGTCCATGTAGAACTTACTGGCTTCGCTGACTTCCTCAGCTGTAACAAGGATGTGGTCCATTCGCGGTGGCGCGATACCCGGTACACCTTCGACAAACGGCTTCGGATTAATGGAGCCGTTCAGGCGGCCAACCCTTTCGACGTCGTGAACAAGCTCCATGACGTGACCGCTGGGAGTTTCGAATCGAATGGACTCGCCCTGGCCCACTGACTCACCTTTGCTAATCCGAGACACGGGGAAGCCATACTTGGCAACCGCGTTCTCCAGATTCGACAGGTCATCTTCCTTCTCGACCTTGAAGGACATCTGTTCCATCCCCGTGCGCGGTGCGTACACCAATCGCAGTGAGTGATGGTCGGCCTCATCCCAGCACTTCAAGTAGATGGAATTCTCATCGCGTTCAACGACGAGCATTCCCATCACTTCGGTGTAGTACGCAACGGCAAGGTCGAGGTCGACCACCGTTACATCTACGTGCGACAGCCGCAGGATCCCCATGCGCTCTCCTCCAGGAGGTTGCCAGACTTCACCAGGTACGTGTCCGTAACCGGTGTCTGAACGTTAGAACGTCTTGTCCCGCATATCGGACCACTGTTCTCATCTGCGGGACACGAATGTTAATGTCGGCCTCATCATGAGCGAGGTAAACCGTGCAGAGCGCCCCTCACCTGAGGCGATGCGTCAGGCGTTGGCTGATTATGTCACCGCAGTGCATGGCGCATATTTGGATGCGGCAGCACTGCTGCCCTTGGCAGAGCGCGGCCGACTGCCACTGATCACCGCGGATCGCCTTACCGTGATAGCTGTCGGAACCAGTTACCTACATGTTGTAGGGACGGTAGAAACCCTTCCCGCACCATCCGGTCAGGAAGTTGAGATATCCGGGTCCCTTGAGGATATCGACTGGACCTTGAGATTCGTTGACCCCGTTGTACTTCCGGCCGTCGGACTTATCGACGAGCGAGAGGGTCCGCGTCACGATGACGTCCGACGCCTGTTGGGGATCCGCACGAATCTTTACCACCTTGCAGTCGCTCCGGGCGGCGGACTGGACGCCCACCACGCCCAGCACGCTGGCACCGGACTCGCCCACTCACATGCAGCCGCCGCTCGTGACTTCGAGGCGATTCGCGCACATGCAAAGGGCCGGGAATTCCTTGTTGACGATATGGCCGGCGCTCACGTCGCGGGATTGCGCTATGCGCAGGCGAGCCTGGCCACCCTGATCGCTCCGTTCGACGAGAATGTCGTTGCCTTGGCCAACAGCAGTCAGCTCGACACTGATGCGATCAGGCGCGCGCTCTTGAACGCTGTCCGCCCGTCTCGAACCGGGGTGATCTCGTAATGGCAAGCCGCAAAGTTGTAGAAACCAGCATGACCCCCGCACCTGTCATGGCCGTAGCTGCGGACCCGAGTTTTGACGAGTTACCTGATCAACCCAAACGTGCACATTCAACTCTGTCGAGTGTGAGTAACGCCGCTCGGCTGTTAAAAGAGTTCGGTCGTGGTGAACGCGAAATGGGCGTCACAGAACTCTCCCGACGCCTTGGTATCGGCAAGAGCACTGCACATCGACTGCTTAACACGTTGACCGAGGAACGTTTGCTTGAACAGGATTCTGACACCGGTCTTTACCGTCTCGGACTGATCATGCATGAGCTGGGTGCAAACGTGCAGGCATCGCTCGACATTCACACCGCAGCGAGCCCGGTCATGGAGAAACTACGTAATCTCACTCAAGAGACGATTCAGATCGCCGTGTTAGATCGGCGCGAAGTGGTTTACGTAGAGCGACGTGAAAGCCCACAGACCATTCGACTTTTCGGCCGTGTTGGACACCGAAATGATGCTCATTGCACGTCGACTGGCAAGGTCCTCTTAGCTTATCTACCACCAGCCGAGCTTGATGACATCCTGCACGGCTGGAAGTTGAAGAAGCAGACCCCCTACACGGTTGCGGACCACGCGACCCTGCGTCGCCAACTCGATCAGGTCCGCCGCGAGGGTTACGCAGAGAACATCAATGAATCTGAGATTGGATTGGCTTCAATCGCTGCACCGATTCGTGACTATCGCGGAGTCGTTGTTGCGGCACTGTCTGTCGCCGGACCGATTCAAAGACTCGACGGAGCTAGCCTTCGACGATTTAACCGCCACGTCGTCGAAGCAGCGGCTGCCATCAGTCGTCGCTTGGGCTGGCGTGACTCACCACGTAAGGAAGGATCCGGATGAGCCTGTCTGCGCAGCGCGCTGATGCCTATGCTGATGCCCTTTATGAGGCGCGTCGCACTCGCATACCCATTGGTCCACTGACCGAAGATGATCCGACGCTGACGATGGCTGATGGCTACCTCGTTCAACAGGGCATCGTTCGACGGTACCTTGCAGATGGTGACCGCATCATTGGCTACAAACTCGGCCTGACGAGCAAGCCCATGCAGCAGATGCTCAACGTCGACTCCCCTGACTTCGCTCCTGTGATGGCAAGCCATGTGAATCGTGACGGCACTGCAATTGCAGCCGACGATTACATTGCGCCGCGACTAGAGGCTGAGATCGCGTTGATCCTCGGCACTGACCTTGAGGGTGCCGACTGCACCGCACTGGATGTCATTCGGGCCACCGAGGGAGTCGTGGCTGCAATGGAACTTGTTGACAGCCGGGTTGCCGATTGGAAGATCAAACTACCTGACACGGTGGCCGACATGGCCTCGTCCGGCGCCATCGTCATCTCCGGCCGCCCAACCCCTATCGGTGATGTCGACCTGAGGCTCTTAGGCATGGTGTTTACCCGCGATGGCGAGGTCATCGCCACCGGTGCAGGTGCAGCAGCACTTGGCGATCCCGCCGCCGCAGTTGCCTGGCTAGTTCGCACGTTGGCTGGCTTTGGCGAGAAATTGCCGGCGGGTTCGATCGTCATGACCGGTGCTCTTCATGCAGCTGTGCCCATCGCAGCTGGGGAAACGTATCGCGCAGAGTTTGACCGGCTCGGGCCGGTTACCGTCCGGATCGTCTGAGAGGAACATCGTGGGATTACCTGTTGCCATCATTGGATCCGGAAACATTGGAACCGATCTGATGTACAAACTTGGCCGTTCGGATCAGCTCGATCTGGTTGCCCTCATCGGGATTGATCCCGATAGCGATGGCCTGGCTCGGGCACGTTCCCTCGGCTACGAGGCGCCGGCGAACGGAATCGACTGGGTCAGCGAAAACCCCAATGCGGTCAAGCTCGTGTTCGATGCGACGAGTGCTTATGTGCACGTTCGACATGCGAAGGTACTTGCTGAGCTCGGCATCACCGCTGTCGATCTCACTCCAGCCGCACGTGGGCCAAAGGTGATTCCACCTGTCAATCTGATGGAACATCTCGACGCTCCGAACGTCAACATGGTGACCTGTGGTGGACAGGCCACTACACCGATGGTTGCAGCTGTCAGCCGCGTTACGCGTGTGCCCTATGCCGAGATGGTCTCAACTGTTTCATCGAAATCCGCGGGGCCGGGTACCCGTCAAAACATCGACGAGTTCACGCGCACAACCTCAAAGGCACTTGAAGAGATCGGTGGCGCGGAGATCGGTAAAGCCATCATCATTCTCAATCCCGCCGAGCCGCCAATCCTCATGCGCAACACGGTGTTTTGCGCTTTGCCCGAAGGCACAGACCACGATGCCGTTCGTGAATCCGTGATCAGCATGGTGGCCGATGTGGCCAAATACGTCCCCGGATACCGTCTCAAGCAAGAGCCTGTGATCGAAGAGGGCCCCTTCAACACCCCGGGTGGCGTAGTACCTCACCGCGTCGTCGTTCTGCTCGAGGTTGAAGGTGCCGGCGATTACCTACCTACCTACGCAGGCAATCTGGACATCATGACCGCCGCCGCAGTTCGCGTGGGCGAGGCAATCGCAACCCACCAGGAGGTGTCGGCATGACCGCCGTTGCAATCGAACCAGCAACCGAAACTCCGGCCCGCGACTTTCGACTCATTGACTCGACTTTACGAGATGGGTCGCACGCGATCTCACACCAGTACGAAGTGGCACAGGTCGAAGCGATCGTCCGAGGGCTTGACGCTGCTGGCGTCCAGGTGATTGAAGTTGCCCACGGCGACGGCCTGGGCGGATCGTCCTTCAACTACGGATTTAGCAAGGTCAACGAACTTGAACTCGTAGAAGCGGCCGTCAACGCCACGACGAATGCGCAGATCGCCTGCCTGCTCGTGCCAGGTATCGGCACCGTCGACGACCTACGCCGCGTTCGCGATCTCGGCGTTGGAGTCGCACGAATCGCCGTGCACTGCACCGAGGCTGATATCACCGAACAGCACATCAAGATCGCCCACGACCTTGGTATGGAGGCTGTCGGATTCTTGATGATGGCCCACATGAATACCCCAGAGGGATTACTACAGCAAGCCCGTCTCTTAGAGTCTTACGGCGCAGACACGATCTACATTGCCGACTCCGCTGGGGCACTCACCACGAACGAAGTACGCGCGCGCGTTGCCGAGATCGTCGGGGGCATCAATGTTCCCCTAGGTGTTCACGCACACCAGAATCTTCAACTTGCCGTGGCTAACTCGATCGCCGCCTACGAAGAAGGTGCACGCAATCTTGACGGGACGAGCGCCGGTCTTGGCGCAGGCGCAGGTAACTGCCCCACCGAGATTTTGGCCGCAGTATGCGAGAAGAACGGCATCGTCAGCGGAGTCGATCCACTCGCATTGATGGACGTGGCAGAGGAAATCACCCGTCCGCTCATGCCACGTGCACAGGTCGTCGACCGAGCGGGACTCCTTCTCGGATACGCAGGCGTTTACGGCTCATTCCTCCTGCACGCGCAGAAGGCAGCGGAACGCTATGGCGTGTCACAGGCTGAAATCCTGCTGGAACTCGGCGCGCGTAAGGCCGTCGGAGGTCAGGAAGACATGATCATCGACGTGGCCGTCGAGCTTGCCCGCAAGCATGCAGCGATGGAGGCCACCTCGTGAACGACATTGCCCCCATCGCAGAGCGACTCCTGCGTGCCGTACGTAACCGCACGGCGACTGAACCCCTGACCAACACCTGGCCCGATCTCACCGTCGACGAGGCACTCACTGTCCAGGACGCAGTGGTCTACGCCCGCGTCGATGCTGGCGCCAAGGTTGTCGGCGCCAAACTTGGGCTCACCAGCGTCGCGAAACAGCGGCAGATGAAGGTGGATCAACCACTATTCGGTTGGCTCACCGACGATATGCAGATCGACGTCGGCCAAAGCGTTGAATGTGGACGATTCATCCAACCACGATGCGAACCCGAGATCGCCTTCCTGCTCAATCGTGATCTCGAGGGCTCCAACGTCACGGCCGCGCACGTACTTGCGGCCACCGAGGCTGTATTCGGCGCAATCGACGTTCTTGACTCACGGTTCACCGGATACGCCTTCACGTTCAACGATGTCGTGGCAGACAACGCATCGTCCGCCGCGTTCACTCTCGGCGGCACTGCCCTTGATCCCAACGGAATTGACCTACGTCTCACCGGTTGCGTGTTCGAGAAGAATGGTGAGCTCGTAGCCACGGCAGCGGGCGCCGCTGTGCTCGGCCATCCGGCAGCCTCAGTGGCTTGGCTGGTACGCGAGCTCGCACGACGCGGACGAGGCCTGTCCAAGGGCCAGGTCGTCATGGCTGGTGCGCTTACCGAGGCTATCCCCGTCGCACCCGGCGACACCGTCGTTGCCCGCTTCGACCGGCTCGGCACCGTCGAGCTCGCCTGCCGTTAGGAACATTCGATGCCGTTCATTCAAGTCACCATGATCGAAGGCCGCACCACCGAGCAGAAGCATGCACTCATGGCTGCCCTCACTCAGGCTGCGGTTGAGTCGCTCGGAGCCAAGCCCGAGAGCGTGCGGGTGGCCCTCTACGAAATCAGCGGTGACGACTGGAGTACCGCTGGTGTTCCGATGTCCGTTACTCGTGCCGCGCAAGCCGCCGCCCAAACCTCAGCCAAGGATGAGTCATGACCTCCGAACCCAAGAATGTGCAGCACTTCATCAACGGTGAGTTCGTAGACAGCCTTGATGGCAAGACCTTTGAATCTATTTCGCCTATCGACAATGCCGTCATCGCCCACGTGGCAGAAGGCTCGACCGCGGACGCCGATCGCGCCATTGAGGCCGCTCGACGCGCATTCGATGACGGCCCGTGGCCCAAGATGAGCCCAACGCAACGACGCAAGATTATTCACAAAGCCGCTGACAACATCGAGGCACGGCTTGATGAACTCGCCGCGTGGGAGACCCGCGATATGGGTAAGCCGATCGCCGAGTCACGCTCGAAGGATGTACCGCGCACGGCACACAACTTCCGCTTCTTCGCCGACTTCGCCGAGCAGCAGCACACCGAAGCATTTCCCAAGCCGTGGGAAAACGTGTTCACGTATACGCTTCGCGATCCGGTCGGTGTTTCGGCGTGTATCTCTCCGTGGAACTTTCCGATGATGCTCGAATCCTGGAAGGTGGCGCCGGCGCTTGCGTTCGGTAATACCGTCGTACTCAAACCCGCTGAGCAGTCCCCCGTCACCGCGTCAATTCTGGCGGAATGTTTTGCTGAGGCAGGGATGCCCGAGGGCGTCTTCAATGTCGTTCAGGGGTTTGGTCCCGACGCAGCCGGTGAGCGACTGACGACCCACCCGGGTGTCGATCTCGTTACGTTCACAGGTGAAAGTGCTACCGGCCGCATCATCATGGCCAATGCTGCCAAGACCCTCAAGCGGGTGTCATTCGAACTGGGCGGTAAGAGCGCGGCGATTGTCATGGAAGACGCAGATATGGATCGCGCGATCAAGGGCACGATCGACGGCATCTTCCGCAATCAAGGTGAAGTGTGCCTGGCCGGTTCGCGGCTGCTCGTTCAGCGCTCCATCTACGACGAGTTCCTCGCACGATACATCGCAGCTACCGAGGCATTGGTGGTCGGTGATCCACGCGATACAGCCACCCAGATCGGCCCATTGGTCTCCACTGAGCACCTCGACAAGGTGATGTCCTACATCGAATTGGGTCATCAAGAAGGTGCCAAGCTCATGACGGGCGGTGAACGCGTTACAACCGGTGAGCTCGCCAAAGGTAACTTTGTCGCGCCGACCGTCTTCGCTGATGTCGACAACTCGTGGCGCATCGCCCAGGAAGAAATCTTCGGACCCGTGCAGGTGGTCGTGCCATTCGACACCGTTGATGACGCCATCACTTTGGCCAACGCCAACCGCTACGGCCTCGCTGGGCAAATCTGGACGAACAACCTCAACACCGCACACAAGGTTGCACAGGAAGTACGAACAGGAACCATGTGGGTCAACTGCTTCTTCATCCGCGACCTGCGCGCACCCTTCGGAGGTGCCAAGGATTCCGGTATTGGGCGTGAGGGCGGCAAGTACTCAGAGGAATTCTTCACTGAGTCAAAGGCTGTCGTCGTTCAGTTCCCGTCATGACCGAGGTGTCCGTCTCACTCGACGACGTGATGCGCAACGGACGTATCACGACATCACGTGAGGGCACCGCAGTTCTGGTCGCACTCATCGATGGCGAGATCGTGGCGTATGAGGATGCGTGCGGTCACCGAGGTAACTCACTGGCCCAAGGTGTTCTGCGCGATTGCATCGTCACCTGTCCGGCCCACCTGTGGCGTTACGACCTACGCACTGGTGAGCGACACGACTCCCCCGGTTCACGATTGGTGAAGTTCAACGTTGAGATCATCGGTGATGAGATCGTGATCGATGTTCCAGCACCTGCCCCGAAGCTATCTATCCGCGAAGCACTCCTAGCCGCCGCACGTGAGGAACGCACATGACGAAGAACCCATCCATCGACCTCGTGCTTTGGGACATCGGCCAGGTGGTCTACCAAAGCCCATTCGAACGGTTCACCGAACTCGAGCAGCACACCGGAATGCCTGTCGGCACACTACCCCGCGGACCCTTCTCCGCACAGGGTGATCCGACGTATGACCAGGTCGACTCAGGTGAACGCGATGAGCCTGAGTATTGGCGGGATATCGAGTCCCTCGCCCGCCAAACCGTACCTGGACTGCATATCTACGAATCGTTACGCGAAATTGGCTGGGAGGGTCGAGGACGACCCGTCGTCCTTGGGCTACTCGGCGATATTCCTGGGCTGTACCGCCAGGCTGTGCTCACCAACGATGCGACGAAGTTTCTTGGCGCCGGTTGGAAGCAGACGTGGGAGTACGCACATTACTTCGAAACGATTGTCGACTCACTCGACATCGGAGTGCGCAAACCCGTTATCGAGGCATACAGCGCATCGGCGCAGCTTCTGAACATCGACCCACAGCGGGTTCTGTTCATCGACGACCTGACGGTGAACATCGATGGCGCTAAGGCGGCCGGTATGCAGGGTTTCCGATTCGAAACCACAGATCCAGCCGGATCTGTGGATGGCCTTCGAGAGTTACTGGGTTTGCAACCTTAACCAGCGCGGTTAGGTATCGATCCGTGCACCGTCAAGGGAGTTCGCCCCGTCGACGATGAATTCCTTACGGGGCGCGACATCGTTACCCATCAGCAAGTCAAACACCGCGGTGGCCGCATCAACTTCAGCGACGGTGATCCGACGTAACGTGCGCGAGCCTGGATTCATCGTCGTTTCACGCAACTGAATAGCGTTCATTTCACCAAGACCCTTGTAACGCTGTGGGGTCTTGAACGGACGTCCCTTCGCGCTCAGTTCGGCCATCGTTTTGCGGTATTCGTCTTCCGAATAGGTGTACACAACCTCATTGGCTTTACTACCCGGGTTCGTGATCTCGAAGCGATGCAGCGGCGGTACCGCGGCGTAGACCCGGCCGGCTTCAAGCAGCGGATACATGTAGCGGTGCACGAGAGTGAGCAGCAGGCAACGGATATGTGCCCCATCAACATCAGCGTCTGACATCAAGATGATCTTGCCGTAGCGCACCTGCTCGAGATCGAAGGTGCGTCCCGAACCGGCACCGATCACCTGAATGATTGACGCACATTCACTGTTTTTGAGCATGTCCGCAACGGTTGCCTTCTGAGTGTTCAGAATCTTGCCGCGGATGGGCAGCAGAGCCTGAAACTCTGATTCGCGGGCAAATTTTGCGGTGCCCAGTGCGCTATCGCCCTCGACGATAAACAATTCGCTGCGCTCGAGATCGTCGCTACGGCAATCAACCAACTTCGCCGGCAGCGCTGACGATTCAAGTGCGGTCTTACGTCGTTGAACGTCACGATGTGTGCGGGCGGCCACTCGAGCTCGAGCCGCATTGGCGATCTTGTCGAGCAGGGCTTTCGTAGCGTTCTTATCGCCACGTGGCGGATTGGTGAACCACTTGGTCAATTCCTTGGTAACCACTGAGCTGACGATCCTGGTGGCGGCCGGAGTGCCCAGAACCTCTTTGGTCTGCCCTTCGAACTGCGGCTCGGCAAGCCTCACAGTAACCACCGCAGTCAGACCCTCGGCAATATCTTCCTTCGTCACACTGTCTTCACTGACTTTGAGAATCTTTTGTGCGCGCAATTGATCGTTCATCGTCTTGGTGAGCGCACGCTCAAAGCCAGCAAGG
>CANGPO010000044.1 GCA_947455705.1 Actinomycetota bacterium
ACCCGAACACGAACACGAACACGAACATGAACGGGAACGTCGAGAACGACTCATCCGATGGTTACTCCGCGCACCCAGCGAGATCGTTGATTACGGACGCGAAGAACGCATCGTCCCACCCGGATTACGACGCGTCCTCGCACGCCGAGACGGCGGATGCTTGTATCCGTCCTGCACCCGACCACCACAACACACACATGCCCATCACGTTCAACATTGGGCAGACGGTGGCACCACCGATCTGGCAAACCTCGCATCCCTATGCACCACCCACCACCACGCCATCCACGACAACAACATCACGATCACCCCAACCCCCGGCAAACAACCCAACCAACCCGGCTACTGGACCATCGGATCGTTGTAGCGTCACTAAGCGCCTGCAACGCGCTCTGTCGGTGTGCGACATCGTGGCGCAACGTACGCGTTGTCGTTGTTGGTACCTCGATTCACGTGGGAGGCTTTCGGCTGTGAGTAGTGATGAGCAGATTCCTGGTCTCGAGATTGCACCCGATCTTCTCGATCTCGACGTTGATGAGTTTCGTCGGCTTGGCTACTGGGTCGTGGATCGCACTATTGAGCATCTGACGACTCTCGGTGATCGGCCGGCTATTACGACGAGTTCGTTCGATCAACTCAGCGATGCCCTTGGTGGACCGCTGCCGCTCACGGGGGAAGACCTCTCCGAGGGGCTAAGCCTTCTGGCAGATGTTGCCCTTGAAAATCAGCAGCACGGAGATCATGCGCGCTATTTCGCTCGGGTTCCCGGCCCTTCCTCCCACGTTGCGATTCTTGGCGATTGGCTGGCCAGTGGAATGCAGGGTGTTGCGTCGTCCTGGGGCGGCGGTTCTGGCACGGCGACCGTGGAGGTCGTAGCGCTCAATTGGCTTCGCGATGCTCTAGGGCTGGCTGCTCAATCCCAAGGCGTGCTCGTATCGGGGGGTTCGCTGGCCAGCACGACGGCACTCATCACAGCTCGGGCCGAGCGAGGTTCGGGCATCCTGTACTTGAGTGATCAGACACATTCGTCAATCAAACGCGGTGCGTTAGGCATCGGCTGGGACCCTGCTGATATCCGAATCATACCAACGGATTCAGAGTTTCTTTTTTCACCGGCTGCGGCCCGCAGTGCTATTGAACATGATGTGCGCGAAGGGCGACGTCCAGCAGTTCTCGTGGGTACTGCAGGCACAACCAATACGGGCGCTGTAGATGATCTGCCCGCCCTTGCTGCCATATGCCGCGAGCACGGAATGTGGTTTCACGTTGATGGCGCGTACGGTGGACCTGCAGCCTTGGCACCGGGATGTAATGGCATCAACGGTCTCGAATTGGCTGACTCGTTTGTCCTTGATCCACACAAGTGGCTGTTCCAGCCGTATGACGCGGCCTGTGTCTGGGTGGCTCATCCCAACGCGTTGGAACGTACCTTCGCCATGTATCCGGAGTACCTCGCCGATACGCAGGGTGGTGCGGTTGATCTACATAACCGAAGCTTGGAACTCACTAGGCGTGCTCGCGGAGTGAAGTTGTGGTTGACGTTGCGCACGTATGGAATCGACGTACTTGTCGATGCTGTCCAGCGCGGCATCGCTCTTGCCGAGTATGCGCAGCAGTGCGTCGAGGCTGATGATCGACTTCACGTTGTGACCCCTGCGCGACTTGGCGTGGTGACGTTCGCGTCGAACACTGCCGATCCTGCGATGCATGCGGCCGCAGTTGCCGAGGTCACTGCCGACGGATTCGCGGCTGCAACAAGCACTGTCCTGCATGGAAAAACGGTGATTCGGCTGTGCACGATCAATCCACACACGACAACAGCTGACATCGTGCGAACCGTGGCGCTGTTGTCGGACGCGTTGGAGGGTTAGATCCCGGCAACACCGGCGAAATGCCCCACGAGGGCAGTGACCGCCATGGCAGCTGTGCCTCCAAGCACAACGCGAGCAGTTGGTTTGGGCCAGGCCGTCCCAGCCGCTTTGGCGCCGAGGATGCCGGCAACCATGAGGCCGATGATGGTTACGCCCACAATGAGTGCGATCCGGGCTGTACCTTCCAAGGGGCCGATGAGACCAAGAAATGGAACGAGCCCGCCGAGTGTGAAACTGAGTGCGGATGCGAACGCCGCTTGACCAGGGCGGGCTTGATGGATGGCCGAGAGGCCAAGCTCGTCACGAGCATGTACGTCTACGAGTTCGTCAATGGGTTTCTTGCTTAGTTCCTCGGCTACCTGCTCAGCGAGGTCTGGCGATAAACCCCGTTCCCGATAAATCGCCGCCAGCTCTTCTTTCTCTGCGATCGGATCTGCGATCAGTTCTCGGCGTTCCATCGCTCGGTCAGCACTTTCTATGTCAGCCTGCGAACTGACCGACACCCACTCACCGGCCGCCATGGCCATTGCACCGGCGGCCAGCCCGGCGAGTCCGGCAACCACGACGGCAGATGGCTGCGAGCCGCTCGCCGTTGCGACACCAACCATCAAACTTGACGTCGACACCAGCCCATCATTTGCACCGAGGACGGCAGCACGTAGCCATCCGGACCGATGGCCAACGTGTCGTTCGGGAGCCCGCGAATGTGATGGCTCATTGGATGGGATGGGAATGGTCATGGGAACTCCTGTCGTGGGAACGACCGCTCCTATGACAATAGCCAGTTGTTGAAATGCCGATCCACTGTTGGTGGAACTGAGCTTTAGACGAGTTCGTGGCAGGCATGGATCGATTCGAAGGCGAGTGGATCATGTGACGTTGGCTCGGCGTCCAAGAATCGAGTGTTTTTGGTTGGTCCGACTGGCATAGTTTGTTGATCGCGTGAAGCACCATTTGGAGGACCAGTCATGAGTGAGCCCGTCATTGCGACAGAAGGTTTCGCATTCCCAGAGGGGTTGCGTTGGCGTGATGACCAATTGTGGTTCTCCGACATTCTCGGTGGTGGGGTCTATCGGTGGAGTGTTGAAGGCGGATTGCATCTCGTCGCCGACATTGAGTCGGGGCCCTCTGGTCTTGGGTGGTCGCGGGACGATGAACTGCTGATTTGCGATGGGGGCAACCGAAGAATTTTGCGTCTGGCTAAGGACGGGACCCGCCATCTGCACGCGGACCTCTCACATGTGATGACTCATTCAGCGAATGAAATGATCACCGATTCGCGTGGTTGGGCGCTTATTGGTGGTTACGGATACAACCCAGAGTTGGACGAACCAAGACCGTCCTCTGTCTTTTGGGTATCGCCCGAGGGTGCCGTTTCAGAATTCGTCGGTGGACTGATTTTTCCAAATGGCATGTCATTTCTTGACGCGGAAACGTTAGTTATAGCTGAGACGTTTGCTGATCGCTTATCGATCGTCGATGTTCCCTCCGCACGTACCATTGCCCACATCACCTTGCCGACTGGCGCCACTCCTGACGGGTTGAGTGTTGCGGCAGATGGCTCGATCTGGGTGGCAAGTGCATTCGGTGAAGCAGTACTTCGCGTTGAGCGGTCGGGTAGCGTCGAGCGGATCATTGAAATTGCGGGAGTCGGGGTCTACGACGTCACGTTCGGCGGTGCGGATCTGCGAACGGTTTTCGTCGCAATCTCTGATACCGATGAGACGCACGTGGTTGCAACGAAGCCGGGAAAGATCTTGGCCTTCGATCTTGATTAGTTCAGGGTGCGAATCCTGTGCCATAGCGAATGCCGACATATCGGACATGCCAATAATCTCACCGAGAGTGATAATTTACGGCCGACATCATCCGAACGGTTGATGTCCACGGAGGTTGAAATTGGCCAGATTAACAGTGCGTGACTAGTGGGCAAGGGCGGCCTGAATTCACTCTCTTGACTTAGTCAAGAATGAGCCGAACGAGGAACCTGACTATGTACGTACGTGCCAAAAAGCGTACTGTTCAGGTATGAATCAGCGTTGGCGCCAGGCTTTTGATACCCGCGGAAAGGGTATTGCTGGCCTGTTCGCAGCCATCGTTTTGATCTTGGTCACTGCTGCACCTGCATGGGCTGCCACCTACGGAACGGTTACCGCAACGGTACCGACAACGCCCACCTGCACCCTTGCTGGCAAAACGTATACCTGTTCGCTGAGCGGCACCGGCTCCTACACGGGTGTCAAAACCGCCGCTGCGTCTCCTGTTTACTTGCAGATCGAAGTGTGGCGCTGTCCGACCACGACTGCGAGCATCGCAGTCAATGGTGCAACCCCCGCTGGCTGCACACGTGAGGCGAACGTCCAAAGTGCCACTGTCACCGCAAATTGCACGAGTGTCTGCGTAAGCGCGACGAAGGCATCGGGTTCGGCCACCTGCACCGCCACAGCTGCCTACAACTACTTCACTCGATCGACGCTGTGGCTTTCTACCGGGGCAGTTGCTACGGGTACGACGGCGGTTGCCAAGAGCGTAAAGGGTTGCTAGGGCTGACTAGGCCTATGCAACGTCCGTGGTAGAGCCGATGGCTTCACAGGTGAGCGTAGATCCGGTTGCCGTCCAGGGCAGTCAACCTCGAAGTCGATGGTTGCCCACCATATGCTTTATCGCAGCAGCGGTAAGTCAATGGCCACCGCTAGTCACACATGAATATGTGCGCACCGATGTCTTTGTTCTAGCGGTCATTTTTGCAACCGCACCTTGGGTGGCTGCAGCCGCGGGACTCGTCGGGGCTTTGGTCGGTTGCGCTGGTGTGTTGGCTATGTCGGGGTTCGATCGCGAACTCGCGCTCGATTTCGGTATCGCGATCGTGCTGGCAGTCGGCGTTGGTTTGATGTTCCGCTATCTGTCTGAGCACGTTGTTTGGCGTCGGGCATGGGTCGGATTCGCAGCTACTACTGCAACCGTCACGGTGATGAGTTTGATCGCCACTGCAGTTGATCTGTGGATCAGCGGCGAAGCAACATCCGTCGTCGTCGTTGGTCAGCGATCGCTACCTGCGCTGATCGCGTGCATGATCGCGGCGTCGTGGACATTCGTAGGTCACAGTCGTCGAACTGGAATGATGAGTACCCGCGGATGGCCGGTGGCGTTCGCTGTCATTGCCGCAGTTTTATTGGCAGGGCAAGGCTTTGTTGTTTCGTGGGCTGCTCAGGAGCAGGCGGCTCTGGACGCAGCGAGTAAAAGCGTGTCTGACGCTTTTGGAGCGGTGTCTGCTGCTGATCAAAATGCTTTCGTCACAACGTATTCCACTGCACCAAGTGAAGGTTGGACGAGTGAAGGAACCTTCAGTGACGCACTCCGACCGGTGCTCACTGGTAGTCCGGCCCTGGTCGCTGCGGGCCTTCTCGAGCAGGAGTCCGGCACATTTCGGCTGAAGTATGTGGTCGACAGCCAAGGTGGGCCGACGTCTCAGCTGGAGACTGAGCTTGGTGGTGGTCCCGGTGATGCAACGGCCATCAGTGACGTCGGCGAACACCAAAAGATTCTTGGTTTGCGAGAAGTCAATTACAACGGTGTCCCTGAACTCAGCGCGATCTACGCTGCTCCCCAGACAGTGCCAGCCGGGTCTCCGGCGCAAATCTTGACGGTCGCAGAGTCTCTCCCCCGAGCATTGGATCAGGCTGCTCAAACGTCACTAGGTAGTCAGGACACTCTGTATCTAACTCTGACGACGGAACCGTCGGCGACCAACCCCGATGGCGTGACTGTTGCTGAGCACGGGGTCGCTGACAATCCTGGCGAATTAGGAGTGTCGCCCGTATCCACGGCTGTTCTGTTTGGAGATGCCACTCTCACGTTGACGGCAAGCCCGGGCGAGGGCTTTGGTATCGATCCGAACATTCGCCGCATGACGTGGCTAGCGTTGCTCTTCTTGGCCTTCGCAACATTGCTTGTCTACTTCCGTGGACTCATGGCCTCCGATGCCATTGAGGAATCCGAAAACCGTTACCGGTTGCTCGCGGAGAACTCGGCCGACGTTGTCCTTCAACATACGGGCCCTGAACAGACGATCACGTGGGCGAGTCCATCGCTAACGGGAGTTCTCGGCTGGGATCCCAACCAGATCTTGGGTAAGCCACTTGCTGAGTTCATTCATCCTGACGATTCGGAGCGCAGCGCCGCACTCGTTTCCGCCGCGCAGCGGTATCACGACGTTGCCGCTAGCGGTGAGGTGCGTTTCTCGACGATTGGTGGTGGCTGGCGTTGGATGAGTGCAGCCACCAGGACGGTTACGACACCCAAGTCCTCCGATGTGGTCGAGGCGGGCATCGTTTCACTGCGAGATATTCAAGATTCGGTTGACTCGCGACAAGCGTTGGAGAAATCCGAAAACCTATTCCGAACCAGTATGGAATCCGCCGCGATTGGTATGGCAATCGTTCGTCTCGACGGTTCCTTTGTGGTGGTTAATCAGTCGCTATGCACGATGCTCCGTGTTGATGAAGGCGACCTGCTGACGATGAACGTCGACGAACTCGTCCACGCCGATTCAATGATTCACGTGCGCGAACTTGGTGCCCGAATGGTCGGCAACGAGTTCGACAATGTTGTTGAGCAGTTGCGTTTGGTTCGCTCAGATGGAGTGGAAGTGTGGGCACGAACGGCCGTTGCTCGCGTGCCCAGTGCCGGTGAGCAGCACGATGTGTACCTGCTACAGGTTGAGGACATCACCGACGAACGCGAGGCTCGCGACCTATTGGCCTTCCGTGCATTCCATGATCCGTTGACGGGTCTGCGAAACCGAGCGTGGATTCTCGACTCTCTGGCAACGGACTTGGAATCGGCTGCGCGTAAGGGAACCTCGGTTGGCGTGCTCTTCATCGACTTGGATCACTTTAAGGTGGTCAACGATTCACTCGGTCACGCAGCAGGGGATGACTATCTGATTACTGTCGCTGAGCGAATCAAGGGATCGTTGCGAGCCATTGATCGTGTTGGACGGTTCGGTGGCGATGAGTTCGTTGTTGTATTCCCTGACGTTGACAATCCCCGTCAGTTGGAGAATGCGGCTGAGCGAATCTCGGCCGCATTGGGTGCCGATCTGCACCTCAGCGGTCATCGGATGGTTCCGTCGGCATCGATTGGTATTGCTCTAGCAACCCCAGCGTCCACACCTGACTCGCTCCTGCGCGATGCGGACTCAGCTCTCTACCGAGCCAAGTATGCCGGCCGGGCCCGCTGGCAGTTCTTCGATAAGCAAATGCACGAGCAGGCACTGTCGCGGCTGACTACCGAAGATGAACTGCGCGACGCCATCGCGCGCAATGAGTTTGTTGTCCATTACCAACCAATCGTCGGGCTGATTGATGGTGAACTGGCTGGATACGAGGCACTCGTTCGCTGGGAGCACCCAACGGCAGGGTTGATGATGCCGGCGAGCTTCTTAGATGTCGCTGAAGCATCCGGTTTGATTGCCGGTATTGGCCCGCTCGTGCTCGAGCGAGTCTGTCAAGACCTGGTGAGCCGCCCGGACTTTACTGGTCACGTTGCTATCAATGTGTCGGCAGTTGAATTGGCCCAAGCCAACTGGGGCAAGAACTTCAATGCGATCATCAATCGTCATCTGGTTGATCCGTCACGACTCGTGATCGAAGTGACGGAGACTGCAGTGTTGGACATGTTGCCGACGACCAAGACATCGCTGCGCGCGTTAACGAGCCGCGGCATCGGCCTACATCTTGACGACTTCGGCACTGGCTTCTCGTCGATTTCGATTCTGCGAGATCTGCCCGTTTCGGGTGTGAAGCTCGATCGGCGATTCGTTCAGGACGTGAGCTCAGGTGAAGGTGCGGCCAATGCTTTGTCCCGCGGCCTTGCCGGCCTAGTGAGTGGTCTTGACCTCGCTGGCATCGCTGAAGGTGTCGAGTCCTCGCACCAGGCGCAAGTGCTCGCTGAGCAAGGCTGGGGCTTTGGGCAGGGGTATTACTTTGGACGACCGGGGCCTATGCCGGAGCGTGAAGGTGCATCGTCGATCACTGTCTAGTCAGTGACCGCGGGCGACCCACTCGTCATAGTGTTCGGACTCGTTGCCGATCGTCGTTTCGTCACCGTGCCCGGTGAGAACGCGGGTATCGCCGGGCAACGAAAGTAGCGATTCGCGAATCGAGTCCAGGATTGTTGGGAAGTCTGAGAACGAGCGTCCGGTTGCACCGGGACCACCGCAAAACAGCGTGTCGCCAGTGATCACGGTCGCAAGTTCAGGAATGTAGAGGCATACGCCACCTGGTGAATGGCCCGGGGTGTGAATGACGCGGACGTCAGTTCGTGCCACCGTCAACAGATCCCCGTCAGCTAGAGGTGCCGGGGTGATACCTTCGTGGACGACGTTCCAGAGCATCTGGTCTGCGGGATGCAAGGTGATCGGTGCTCCCGTTGCAGTTGCGAGTGCGACTGCTTGACCGATGTGGTCATTGTGTCCGTGAGTGCACACAATGTTTACGACCGTGCGTCCGTTGACGGCGGCGACGATGGCGTCAAGATCGTGAGCGGGATCCACCACGATGACATCGCTGTCGTCACCGATCAACCAGACGTTGTTGTCGACGTCCCACGTGCCACCGTCGAGGGAAAACGTGCCGCTGGTTACGACACGTTCGATACGCGCGGACACTAGAAGACCACTACCGAACGAAGAACATCTCCATGGTGCATCTTCTCGAATGCAGCTTCGACGCCGTCGAGTGAGATCTCTTCGGATACGAAGCGCTCTAGCGGAAGTCGGCCTTGCAGGTAAAGGTCAATGAGCATCGGGAAATCACGCGACGGTAGACAATCTCCGTACCAGCTTGACTTCAAAGATCCACCGCGACCGAAGACGTCGATGAGCGGAAGTTCAAGTCGCATACTCGGATCCGGTACCCCAACCAAGACAACGGTACCTGCGAGATCGCGAGCGTAGAAGGCAGTTTCATACGTCTCCGGACGGCCGACTGCGTCGATCACGACATCGGCACCGTGACCACTTGTCAATGCCTGAATGGCTTCAACTGCATTTTGGCTACGTGAGTTGACCGTGTGGGTGGCACCAAAGTCCTTGGCCCACTCCAACTTTCGGTCATCGATGTCGACGGCAATGATCGTGCGCGCACCGGCTAGGCGGGCCCCGGCGATAGCAGCATCGCCGACACCACCACAACCAAGCACGGCCACTGAGTCGCCGCGGCTAACTCCACCGGTGTTGATGGCAGCGCCGAGTCCGGCCATAACTCCACAGCCCAGAAGGCCAGCGATGGCAGGCGGTGCGGCCGGATCCACCTTCGTACATTGACCAGCAGCCACCAGGGTCTTGTCTGCGAACGCTCCAATCCCGAGCGCTGGGCTAAGCGCAGTGCCATCCTCAAGCGTCATGGGCTGATGTGCGTTGTGGGTTGCAAAGCAGTACCACGGACGACCGCGGCGGCATGCGCGACAGTCCCCGCATACAGCGCGCCAGTTGAGGATGACGTAGTCACCAGGGGCGATCTCTGTAACGCCTTCGCCAACCTTGTCGACGAAACCAGCGGCTTCATGCCCTAACAGGAACGGGAAGTTGTCGTTGATCGCTCCTTCGCGGTAGTGGAGATCTGTGTGGCACACGCCGCAGGCTGCGATTCGCACGACGGCCTCACCAGGCCCTGGGTCAGGAATGATGATCGTCTCGAGTGTTACGGGGGCACCCTTAGATCGTGCTACGACTCCGCGGACTTTTTCTGACATGAGCGACGTACTCCTTAGTTTGTGGATGCGAGTGCGTCGGCCATGGCGGCAATGTGCTGCGGTGTTGAGCCGCAGCAGCCACCAATGATGTCGATCCCCAACGCACGCAGCGTCTGCGCATGAGCCGCCATCGTCGATGGACCTGCGTCGTACTCAAAGCGGTCGCCAACCAGGTGTGGAAGTCCGGCGTTGGATTGACCGATGAGAAGGAGTCCTTCGGGCCGCACAGCGACCATCTGCTCCAAAATCGTCTGCATCTCTTCTGGCCCGCGGCCGCAGTTAGCCCCGACTGCGTCAACACCCATCGCGCCGATCTCGCTCACGGCCATTGCCGGATTCACACCCATCATCGTGCGCAGTTTGGTATCGAAGCTCAAGGTGACGACGATGGGGAGTTCGGGTGCGACGGCTCGGGAGGCCCGCACTGCTGCGCCGACCTCTTCAAGATCGCTCATGGTTTCGATCAGGATGAGATCGATACCACCCTCAACCAACCCGGTGATTTGTTCTTCGAAGATCGCTTGGGCCTCATCGGGGGTCAGCAGACCCAGTGGTTCGAGCAGTTCACCCGAGGGCCCAATATCTCCGGCGACGAGAGCTTCAAACGGCGCAGCAGCCTTTTTTGCGATCTGTGCAGCGGCCTTGTTCAGTTCGTGCACACGATCGCCTGCGCCGTGCATGTCGAGACGTGGGCGTGAGCCACCAAACGTGTTGGTCGTGACGATGTTCGCCCCGGCTTCAAGATAAGCAGTGTGGATCGCCTCCACCGCCTCGGCATTCTCGACATTCCACAGTTCACCGGCTCCGCCTGGCTCGATGCCGGCGGCCTGCAACATTGTGCCCATTGCTCCGTCGAAAACGAGGTAGGGGCGGGCGTCAAGACGATCAGTTAATGCACTCATGCCCTTACCGTAATAGATGAGGGTTCTCACTCGCGGAACGACGAGGGATTTCTGCCCTCCGGGTGGTCGTCGTGCGCTCTCCTGATCGAGTCGAGTGCGGGAATTGAAAGCGAAAGTCTGGCAGAATCGACGCGTCTTGTTGTATCTGGTTGGAGAATTATGAGTTTCGGTCAAGCAATTTCCTCAGTGCTAAGCAAGTACGTCACCTTTAGTGGTCGTGCTCGTCGTAGCGAGTACTGGTACTGGGTTCTGTTCGTGTTCCTGCTCGGCGTCGTCGCCAACATCCTCGACGCTGTCTTCGGACTGCACGCGTACAACGCAAACGGTGTTCGCTTCGGTTGGATCGCTGTGATCGTCAGCGCGCTCGTGTTCCTGCCGAGCATCGCGGTCACGATGCGCCGCCTTCATGACACGGGCCGTTCCGGCTGGTGGTGGCTCGTGTCGGCCGTCTGCTGCATCGGCTCGATCCTGCTGTTCTTCTTCTGCCTCGGCGACAGCAATCCGGGTGCTAACCAGTACGGCGCGAACCCCAAAGGCCAGTAGTTCGCACCCGTAAGGTCAGCGATCAGGTCGACGGCCTGACACCCGCATCGTTACCGCCTCGGCGGCTGCCATCACCGCAGCCCCGAGGCGGTTTCGCTTTGTCAGGGGGATGTCGTCGGTGACGGTTATGGAGATCGCCGCCATCGGTCGAGCGCCGTGGTCGAATACACAAGCCGCCACCGATGCGTACCCGGCTGTGACCTCACCGTCTTCATGTGACCATCCGCGATCGCGTTGCTCACGCAGGATCGCGCGAAGTTCGCGCAGAGTCGATGGTCCGCGAGTGGTGCGCAATTGAAAAGCCGCCGAGCTTGGGAACAGGGCGCGCAGTTGTGCCGCTGGCAGGTACGTCAACATCGATCGACCACTAGCCGTTACATGTGCTGGGAGGCGAACCCCAACATCGGTGATGAGGGTAAGTGGATGGCTTGGCTGCTCTTTGAGCAGATAGAGCGTTTCGTTTCCCTGCAGAATCCCCAGATGTGCTGTCTGACCAGTTTCGTCGACGAGTCGACGCAAGATGGGACGCGATAAACGTTCAAGCGGTTCATGTCGGAGGAACGCGGAGCCAATTTCGAATGACGCCACACCTAGGCCGAACGTTCGGTCCTCGGGAAAGTGCGTCACGAAGTCCGCGGCTTGGAGCTCGTGAAGGAGGTGGTACGTGGTTGATCGGGGAAGACCAAGATCACGCGCGATGGCCGCGGCCCCCACTGGCCCGGGGCGAGATGCCACGTAACTCAGAATCGCCAAGGTGTGACGGGCGGCGGGGACTTTCGTGCTCACCTTGCTCACTCACCTACCTGGGCCGGTCATCGCTACGCAAACTGTCTGGAATCTCAGACACTAGTAGAGCTTGGGCTACTGCGTACACCCACATCGAACCGCTGAAATGGTGGAGTTCCGGCCAGAAGTCATCTCGTCGAGGAGTCCAGCATGACAATTGCCCCTAACGTTCCTGGTCCGCGTCCCGTGCGCGCCGCCCGTGGCACCGACCTCTCCACGCAGGGTTGGCAGCAAGAGGCCGCGCTGCGCATGCTGCAGAACAATCTCGATCCAGAAGTTGCTGAACACCCAGACAAGTTGGTCGTATACGGCGGCACCGGTAAAGCTGCCCGCGACTGGGCGTCGTTTGATGCCCTCGTCCGCACGCTGCAGACCCTCAAGGGCGACGAGACGATGCTCGTTCAGAGCGGCCGTCCCGTGGGTGTTTTCCAAACTCACGAGTGGGCGCCACGCGTCCTGCTTGCGAATTCCAACCTCGTCGGTGATTGGGCCACGTGGGAAGAGTTTCGTCGGCTAGAGCACCTCGGTCTGATGATGTACGGCCAGATGACGGCCGGCTCGTGGATTTACATCGGTACGCAGGGAATTTTGCAGGGAACCTTCGAGACGTTTGCCGCGGTCGCTGAGCAACACTTTGGTGGAACTCTCGCCGGCACCATCACCCTGACAGGTGGGGTTGGCGGTATGGGTGGTGCACAGCCGCTGGCCGTCACGATGAACGATGGCGTCGTTATCTGCGTCGACTGTGATCCATCGCGTATCGCTCGTCGTATCGAGCACCGCTATCTCGACGTTGAGGCCAAGAATCTGGACGATGCGTTGCAGCTCGCAGTTGCCGCTCGCGATGCACGTAAGCCCCTGTCGATTGGTCTTTTGGGCAATGCAGCCGAGGTCTTCCCGCAGTTGCTTGCCATGGATGCGCCGATCGACATCGTTACCGACCAAACCTCGGCTCACGATCCGCTGTCGTACCTGCCTATTGGCATGGACATCGAGGACATGGACACCTATGCGCGCAAGGATCCCGAGGAATTCACCAAGCGCTCACGTGAATCAATGGCTCGTCACGTGGAAGCGATGGTTGGCTTCATGGATAAGGGAGCCAAGGTCTTCGACTACGGCAACTCGATCCGTGGTGAAGCAAAGCTTGCCGGCTACGACCGCGCATTCGACTTCCCCGGATTTGTGCCTGCCTACATTCGTCCGCTGTTCTGTGAGGGTAAGGGCCCATTCCGCTGGGCCGCTTTGTCCGGCGATCCAGCCGATATCGCTGCCACCGACCGCGCGATCTTGGAACTGTTCCCCGACAACGCGAATCTGCAGAAGTGGATCCCGATGGCCCAAGAGCGCGTGCACTTCCAAGGTCTACCAGCCCGCATCTGTTGGCTCGGTTACGGTGAGCGTCACCTTGCTGGTCTTCGCTTCAACGAGATGGTGGCCTCGGGTGAGCTCAAGGCTCCCATCGTCATTGGCCGTGATCACCTCGATTGTGGTTCCGTTGCCTCCCCGTACCGTGAGACCGAAGCCATGCTCGACGGCTCAGATGCGATTGCCGACTGGCCGTTGCTCAACGCCATGGTCAACGTGGCTTCCGGTGCATCGTGGGTTTCGATTCACCATGGTGGTGGAGTGGGTATTGGACGCTCAATTCACGCCGGTCAGGTGGCTGTCGCTGATGGCACGGAACTCGCTGCTGCCAAACTGGCTCGGGTTCTGACGAACGATCCGGGTATGGGCGTTATTCGTCACGTTGATGCCGGATACGACCGTGCTGACGAGGTTGCCAATGAACGTGGCGTTCGCATCCCCATGCACGAGCATGCATAAGTAACGGTCTTGACTGTGATCAGCCGATACGGTGCATAACGTGGAGCCGGTTACGCATTCGTCACTGCTCATCGACAACATCGGTGAGTTAGTGACCAATGACGCATCCCACGATGGCTCGCCCCTGGGCTTGCGATTGAACGCGGCTGTTCTTGTCGTCGATGGCGTGGTCGCATGGGTGGGCGATGCTGGTACTGCACCAGCTGCGGATGGCCTGGAACGGGTTGACGCTGCAGGACGTGCGGTACTGCCGGGATTTGTTGATAGCCACGGGCACCTGGTTTTCGCCGGTGATCGCGCCCACGAGTTTGCCGCGCGCATGGCCGGTGAGTCGTACACCGCCGGTGGCATTGCCTCGACTGTGTCCGCAACGCGGGCGGCATCCGACGATGACTTAGAACGAAACGTCATTCGGCTCGTCGCTGAGTCTCATGCCAGTGGCACTACGACCGTTGAATGTAAGGGCGGATACGGTCTGTCCGTCGCCGATGAGCAGCGCGCCCTTCGTATAGCGAGCCGGCACGCGGACGAAACAACGTATCTCGGCGCACATGTCATTCCGGCCGAGTTCAAGAGTCATCCCGATGAATACGTTGCACTTGTCGTCGGCGAGATGCTCGACGCATGTGCCCCACACGCGACCTGGATCGATGTCTTCTGCGACCGTGGTGCGTTCGATGGGGATCAGGCTCGCGAAATCCTGCGCGCTGGGATGGCAGCCGGATTGAAGCCACGGATCCATGCCAACCAACTTCAACCTGGCCCCGGCGTTCAAATTGCTGTCGAGGTTGGGGCGGCTTCTGCTGATCACGTCACCCATGTCACTGATGACGACATCGCCGCACTCGCTTCCTCGACGACGGTAGCAACGCTGCTACCGGGGGCTGAGTTTTCTACTCGGGCCACCTATCCCGATGCCCGCCGTTTACTTGATGCTGGGGTAACGGTCGCGTTAGCCGCTGACTGTAATCCGGGTTCGAGCTACACGACGAACATGCCATTCTGTATCGCGGTGGCGGTGCGAGACATGCACATGACTCCATCGCAAGCTGTCTGGAGCGCGACGGCCGGGGGAGCGGCGGCATTGCGGCGCGAGGATATCGGCGTGCTTAGCCCAGGACGTCGCGGTGACCTAGTCATGCTCGACGCTCCAACGCATATCCACCTTGCCTACCGGCCGGGCGTGCCATTAGTCAGTGGGGTGTGGCGCGCAGGCGTCAGACTTCGCTGAATGACGTAGTTACACACCAACCACGAGCAGGAGTACAGATGGCAGCCGCACACGATTCAGTGGTGATCCTCGATGGTCACGTTGTCACTGTTGAAGAGGTAGTCGCAGTAGCTCGGCACGACGCCCGCGTCGAGATATCGGCCGAGGTGCTGGCGAACGTCAGCGTCGCCCGTGCCCGAATTGAGGAATTGGCTGCCGCGGCGGAGCCGAAGTACGGAATTTCAACCGGGTTTGGGGCACTTGCCAACCGACACATCTCGCCGGAACTTCGTGCGCAATTGCAGCGCTCCTTGATCCGCTCACATGCCGCTGGCATGGGTACACCCGTTGAGCGGGAAGTTGTTCGTGCGCTGATGTTTCTGCGCCTGAAGACCCTTGCGTCAGGACGCACGGGCGTACGTCCGGTCCTGGTGGAGAATTTCGCCGCGCTCCTTAACGCACACATAACACCCGTCGTATACGAGTTTGGATCCCTAGGGTGCAGTGGCGATCTAGCACCTCTCTCACACTGTGCACTTGTCTTGATGGGTGAAGGTCGGGCTACTGGCCCAGACGGAATCGAAACGGATTCTGCCGAACTCTTGGCAACTGCTGGTATCGAACCAGTCGTTCTCGAAGCCAAGGAAGGCTTGGCCCTGATCAACGGAACAGACGGCATGCTTGGCCAACTATGCATGGCGATTGTTGATCTCGAAGAACTATGTGATGTCGCAGACGTTACTGCCGCCATGTCGGTTGAAGCCCTGCTCGGCACAGACCGTGTCTTCCTACCCGAACTACATCTGCCGCTACGTCCACATCCAGGGCAAGCACTATCAGCGGCGAGAATGCTTGCGGCACTGGCGAATTCACCGATCGTTGCATCGCATCGAGAAGGTGATAGTCGCGTGCAAGATGCCTATTCACTGCGCTGCGCACCACAGGTCAACGGTGCAGTGCGCGACACGATCACACATGCTCGGCTCGTAGCCGGACGTGAGTTAGCCGCGGCTATCGACAACCCCGTCGTCCTGCCGGATGGCAGAGTGGAATCAAATGGAAACTTTCACGGGGCGCCCGTCGCCTATGTTCTCGACTTCCTAGCCATCGCTTCGGCGGATCTCGGATCAATTGCCGAGCGTCGTACCGACCGACTTCTCGATCGTGCCCGCTCGCATGGGCTCGAGCCCTTCTTGGCCGACGACGCCGGTGTCGATTCTGGTCTGATGATCGCTCAGTACACACAAGCGGCCCTCGTGTCCGAAAACAAGAGGCTGGCGGTGCCAGCATCAGTGGATTCAATCCCGAGTTCAGCGATGCAGGAAGACCACGTCAGTATGGGCTGGTCATCGGCTCGCAAGTTGCGTCAGTCAGTAGACAACACTCGGCGCGTGCTCGCGATCGAGTTGGTCGCGTCGGCTCGGGCTCTTGACATGCGAGCCCCACTTGAGCCGTCGCCGGTTACTGGCGCAGTCGTTGCGGGGCTACGCGAAACCGTTGAAGGTCCGGGAACCGATCGTTTCCTAGCCCCAGAGCTCCACGCGGCCGAAACATTCCTCAAGGAATCGTCGATTGCCAAGCTCACCGAGGGTTTGCCGTCCGAGGTTGAGGTTTAAGCCTTGATCTTGGAGTTGCTCGGATCCACAAGTGGACGCAGTGAGATGGTGGCAGGGTAGATCGAGTTAGCGATCTGAACCGTCCACGTCCCGCTGTTGATCCAATCAGCGTTGATGGCGGTGTCGGCCTCAATCATTGCTAGGCCCACTGCGCCACCAAGGGTGTGACCGTAGGACGCTGCGCGGATGTAGCCAACCTCAACGTCGTTGCGCCGCACAATTTCCGCGTGGAACATCATGGGCTCTGGATCGTTGATGAGAACCTGTACGAGTCGTTTACGTAGTGGCCCTGCACTCTTCTGTGCGAGCACGGCCTCCCGTCCCAAGAAGCCACCGGGCTTTTCCAACGCAACAGCGAACCCGAGACCAGCCTCGAGAACGGTGTCTGTGTTGTCGATGTCATGGCCGTAATCTCGATACGCCTTTTCCATGCGAAGGCTGGCAAGTGCTTTAAGCCCAGCGTGTTTGAGGCTGTACGCCTCGCCCGCGGCAACGAGTCGGTCGTAGACATGAACTGCCTGCTCGGCCGGGACGTAAAGCTCGTACCCGAGTTCGCCGAGGTAGGTAATGCGAATGCACAAGACGCGGGCGAATCCGAGGTCTATCTCCTTAGCCGCACGGAACGGGAACGCCTCGTTGGATACATCCTGGGTCGTGACGGCTGCGAGCAGTTCCCGTGAGCGGGGCCCTTGGATGTTGATCTGCGCATAGCCGCCCGTCACGTCCGTGACGAAGGCATGGTGCCCTTCAAAGTTGCGACGCATGTGCGTTTCAACGTGGCGTTGTGCAGTGTCTGACGCGACGACCCAGTAACGCTCGTCGTCGAGTTTGGTAACGGTGAGATCAGCTTCGAGTTTGCCGTGGGTATTGAGCCACTGGGTGTAGGTGATCACACCACTTTCGCCATCGACATCGTTGGCAGATAGCCAATTCAATCGCGCCCCAGCGTCCTTACCTTGGACGAGGAACTTAGCCATGAATGACATGTCCATCAGGATGACGTCGTTGCGTGCAGCGTGATGCTCATCAGCCCAGTGGTCAAACCAGTCTGGACGACCAAACGTCAAGGCACCCTGCTCGGGCATAACCCCTTCTGGTGCATACCAAGCTGGGCTCTCCCAACCGCTGACGTCCCTAAAGAAACCGCGCTGCGCCACCAGCCGATCGTGAATCGGGGACAGTCGCGCGCCGCGCGCTGTGTGCATGGAGTGGTCCGGGTAATGGCACGCGTAAACGCGTCCCAGGCTCTCGACAGTCCGTGTTGCGCGGTACTCCGGATTGCGCTGGTAGGTCTGCAACCGATCAATGTTGAAGCCGGTGATGTCCACATCAGGTGTGCCGGTGGTGATCCAGTGCGCTAACGCTCTACCCATGCCACCACCGGTCAGGATCCCGATCGAGTTCAATCCGGCTGCTACGAAGTAGTTGCGAAGTTCGGGTGCCTCGCCAACGACGGGGGCCAGATCAGCTGTGAAACTCTCCGGGCCGCAGAAGAACTTTCGTACGCCAACGTCAGCGGAGATCGGGATGCGACTCATCGCGGCTTCAAGGTACGGGCCCATCCGGTCCCAGTCGGGAGGAAGTTCGGAGAACGACGCGGTATCTGGGATGCGGCCGACATTCCACGGTGCACACACCGCTTCGAAAAGGCCGATCATCAAGCCGCCGCCCTCTTCACGGAAGTAGCCGTAGTTAGCAGGATCTTCAAGGACGGGAAACGACTTATTGATCGCATCGAACTTTTCGGTGATGAGGTAGTAATGCTCTGCAGCCTGCAGCGGAATGTTGACTCCCGCCTGCTCACCAAGTTGGCGTGCCCACATTCCTGCGCAGTTGACAACGTACTCAGCCTCGATCGAGCCGTACGGAGTGACAACCCCCGTGACCGCGCCGTTCTTCTTCGTAATGCCGGTAACCGGGACACCTTCGATAACCGTTGCCCCCTTCATCCGCGCACCCTTAGCCAGGGCCATCGTGACGTCCACTGGATTGGCTCGGCCATCCTCAGCGACGTAGAAGCCAGCCAGGATGTCGTCGGTACGCGCAAGAGGAAAGAGGTCGGCTACCTCGGACGCGGAGATCTCGTGCACGTCGACTCCGACGTGGCGATTGAACGCCGATACCCGTCTGTACTCCTCGAGCCGCCCACTATCGGTTGCGATTTCGATGAAGCCCACCGGCATGAATCCTGTGGCCTGCCCTGTCTCGGCCTCGAGGCGCGAATACAAATCGCGGGTGTACTTGCGAAACTCGGTGGAGGTTTCCGACGTCGAGCCGAACGTCACCATCAGCCCGGCCGCATGCCAGGTCGTACCTGAGGTCAACTTGTCACGTTCAAGTAGGACGATGTCCGTCCAGCCAAGATCAGCCAAGTGGTACGCCACTGATGAGCCAATAACACCCCCACCGATGACGACGACTCGGGCGCGATCGGGAAGCTGAGGAGCGGTCATGACGGCAGCGTACGCGGTCGTTAATAACGTCGAGTGATAAGCAGGGCTACTACTAGAAAAAAACCGAAGCCCCGCCTCGGGGGGGGGTGAGGCGGAGCTTCGTACGTGAAGCGAGCGGGGGATTGCCGCTTCACGTTCGGGGTTGAGTCGGGCCGCCATCAGGGGGGGGGTGGGCGGCGACCGACGACTCGAATGTCTATGAACTTGTGCAGTTCGCGGGAGAACGTGCCTACCCGCGATTACGAAGGTGACGGGCGAACCTCACCACAAGCGCAACGTTAGATCGGGATATGTTCACCGTCGGAACGAATTTCGCCGACGCTGCACCGTCTGGGGCAACCGCACTTACTCAAGCGCATCACCATCACTACGGACTGTGACTGCGCTGTGTTCTAGCGGTTTTCTAAAACTCCGAGATCAGTGGATCAAGTGGTGGACGTCGGCCGGTCTCGGTTTCCCACGTGGACAGCTGATGCTCTAGCGCCTTCATCAGCTCGATGACATGTGTGGGGGGCATCCGGACCCGGGCACTGACCACGAGATCCTGAACCACAGTGGTGCTATCGCCGTCATGATCCACTCGCGCCGGGCCACGCGCTGCAAGGAAGTCGATCACCAGTGACTCGGCCGTGTGCCAGACGGAGGCAAAGTCCGCTGGTACACCGACGGTGTGTTCTGGGGGTAACTCGATCTTGTGCGACCGGTTGATTGCAGGTGGCGTTTCGCTCATAACCCGACCGTACTCTCCCGGTCGATATGTTGCATTTGTTCATTAACTCGAGATCTTCGCTCCGTATCATGGTGTAACCGTGGGAAACGGGGGTATGCTGGAAGAGGTTGCAGTACTTCGTTCGTACTGGGTACCGCAGGATTCCTACGGTTCTCGCGCAAGACACGTCCCCATGGGCAGGTCTGGACGGCGACGGCAAGGCAGCCCAGACCGGGTAAAGCGCTCGGTCTGCACCGTCCCATGAGGAGACAAGTAATGGCGCAAGGCACCGTAAAGTGGTTCAACGCGGAAAAGGGCTACGGCTTCATTTCCCCGGACGACAGCGACACGGACGTATTCGTTCACTTCTCGGCAATCCAGGGCAACGGCTACCGTTCGCTCGAAGAGAACCAGCGAGTGGAGTTCACCGTCGGTACAGGACAGAAGGGCCCACAGGCCGAAGACGTCCGCGCTGTCTGAAACACGATGCGCAAACAAGCGCCCATCCCTTCGGGGGTGGGCGCTTCGTCGTTAATGAAGGCAGGTGCAGTGAGGCGTCAAAATCACTGCTGTGACGTACGTCAGTGACGTGGATCACGCGCAGTATCGAAATGGCTCCGAGGACCTGTGCCTTTGGTCACAAACCCCCATCTAAGTGGCCATTTCTGGGTTTGGTGGTGTGCGTAATCGTGCATCCTTAGGGCACTCTTGGGATCTAGCCCCAGAGTTAGCCACACAGTTCTTTCGCGATTGGACAATGTCGTCATGTCGGTGATCCCAGGTCTTGAAAATCCGCCCACGCGCAATAAGAAGTTGCTCGAGTGGGTAGAGCAAATTGCTGAATTGACGCAGCCTGATCGCATCGAGTGGGCCGACGGCTCGGACGACGAGTGGAACCGTCTCACTCAACTACTCGTCGACAATGGCACCTTCATCCGCCTCAACGATGATCTGCGCCCGAACTCGTTCTTGGCGCGCTCCAACCCGAGCGATGTCGCCCGCGTTGAAGATCGCACGTTCATCTGCTCACTCGATGAAAAAGATGCCGGCCCGACGAACAACTGGGCCGACCCCGTCGAGATGCGACAGAACCTCAAAGGCCTGTTCGCTGGCTCGATGCGTGGCCGCACGATGTACGTCGTCCCGTTCTCGATGGGACCACTTGGATCGCGCATCTCGCAGCTTGGTGTTGAGCTCACTGATTCGCCATACGTCGTAGTGAACATGCGCATCATGACGCGCATGGGTCAAGCCGCCCTTGATCTGATCGGTGAAGACGGCGACTTCGTTCCCGCGCTGCACTCCGTTGGCCACCCACTACTCGACCGCGCCGCTGATGTGGCTTGGCCGTGCAGTGACACCAAGTACATCGTCCACTTCCCGGAGACCCGTGAAATCTGGTCCTACGGTTCGGGTTACGGCGGCAACGCACTGCTCGGTAAGAAGTGCTTCGCACTGCGCATCGCGTCAGTAATGGCACGCGACGAGGGCTGGCTCGCCGAGCACATGCTCATCCTCAAGCTCACGCACCCCAACGGCGACGTTAAGTACATCTCCGCCGCATTCCCCTCCGCATGTGGCAAGACGAACCTCGCGATGCTTGAGCCGTCGATCCCCGGCTGGAAGGTTGAGACGGTCGGAGACGACATCTGCTGGATGCGCTTCGGTGAAGATGGCCGCCTCTACGCGATCAATCCCGAAGCCGGATTCTTTGGCGTCGCGCCTGGCACTGGCATGGCCACGAACGCCAACGCTGTAAAGACACTCACTGCCAACTGCATCTACACCAATGTTGCGCTTACCGATGATGGTGATGTGTGGTGGGAGGGGCTGACCGATGAGGCGCCCGCTCACGCAGTCGACTGGAAGGGTAACGACTGGACGCCGAGCAATGGCGAACTGGCCGCACACCCGAACGCACGATTTACCGCACCCGCCGGCCAGTGCCCGTCGATCGCACCAAACTGGGAAGACCCAGCCGGTGTGCCGATCTCGGCGATCCTGTTCGGTGGTCGACGCGCCACGAACGTTCCGCTCGTCAACGAGTCCTTCGACTGGGAGCATGGCGTCTTCATCGG
>CANGPO010000045.1 GCA_947455705.1 Actinomycetota bacterium
AGAATGTAGGCGGCTTGGGTGTCAGACAGTTCGAAGACCTGAGTCAGTCGAATCTTCGCAGCTGCAGCGTCATCTGATGAACGAATGACCGCAATGACCTCGTCGATGTCGAGGATGGCGACCAGGAGTCCCTCAACAAGATGCAGCCGTTCTTCGGCTTTACGTCGACGGTATGAGGAGCGTCGACGAACGACCTCGAAGCGATGATCGATGAAGACATGCAACATTTCGCTCAGACCAAGGGTTCTTGGCTGTCCGTCCACCAGAGCAACGGCGTTGATACCAAACGAATCTTCCATAGGAGTCAGCTGGTAAAGCTGTTCCAAGATGGCCTCAGGATTGAAGCCGTTCTTGATCTCTATGACGAGGTTGAGTCCGTCAGACTCCATATCTGTCAGATCGGTGATCTCGGCGATGCCGGCAATCTTCTTGGCCTCTACCGCATCCTTGATCTTTGCGATGACCTTTTCCGGGCCAACCATGTACGGCAATTCACTGACGATGATGCCCTTGCGGCGGGGAGAGACGCTCTCGATCCGAGTGGTCGCTCGCACCCTGAAGGTTCCTCGGCCAGTTTCGTACGCCTCGCGAATTCCATCGAGACCAATGATGCGTCCACCGGTCGGCAGATCTGGTCCTGGGATGAAGCCCATTAGGTCATCAAGGCTGGCTTTGGGGTGAGCAATGAGATGACGGGCAGCAGCGATCACCTCGACGAGGTTATGTGGGGCAATATTCGTCGCCATACCGACCGCGATACCTGACGCGCCGTTGACGAGCAGATTCGGAATTGCTGCCGGCAAGACGACCGGTTCAGTCTCGCGTCCGTCGTAATTCGGGGCGTAGTCGACGGTGTCTTCATCGAGTGATGTGGTCATCAGTTGAGCTGAGACGGCCGACCGGCATTCCGTGTAACGCATAGCCGCCGGGCCATCGTCGAGTGAGCCAAAGTTTCCGTGACCATCGATCAGGGGTAAGCGCAACGCGAACGGTTGTGCCATCCGCACGAGTGCGTCATAAATTGCGCCGTCACCGTGGGGGTGGAGTTTGCCCATGACGTCGCCAACAACACGGGCACTTTTGACGTGTGGTCGCTCCGGTCGCAAGCCCATCTCGGCCATCTGGAACAAAATGCGTCGTTGAACGGGCTTAAGCCCATCACGCGCATCCGGAAGAGCACGTGAGTAGATGACTGAGTACGCGTACTCGAGGAACGAGCCACGCATCTCATCTGCGACGTCGATGTCGATGATGCGCTCAGGTTGACGAGCCGACGGGGTGGTGGGGCGACGGGCCATGGCGGTACTCAAAACTCCAAACAGCAGGGGACGTTCGGATCCATCATTGCCCCCTTCGGGGGTGAGGCATGCCTACCCGGGGTGCGTGTCGCGCTTAGCCCAGCATTTGATCGTGGTTCGGACTACGTTTGACACTGTGCAGGACGACACCACTCCGGAGCCAGTCGACCCGCCTTCTCATTGGGAGGCCGATGTTGCTCTGCGTGATGGCCGCCCGGTTCACATCCGCCCAATTCGACCAGGTGATGCGCACGGGTTGGCAGAGTTTCATCGCTCTCTTTCGCAAGAGACGATCTATCTACGCTTTTTCGCTCCCTACCCTGAGTTGACCGAGCGTGATCTTCATCGATTCACACACGTAGATCACATTGATCGAGTGGCACTGGTGGCCACGATCGGCGACGAACTGGTCGGAGTCGGTCGTTACGACCGAGTTCACGATGGTGAGGCCGAGGTGGCCTTCGTCGTGCGTGACGATCATCAGGGTCGTGGCCTCGGCTCGGTGCTGCTTGAGCATTTGGCTGCGGCGGCGCGCGAGCGGGGTATCTCCCGGTTTGTTGCCGAAGTGCTGCCGACCAATCGGCGCATGTTGGCCACTTTTCATGAGGCTGGCTACGAACCGTCGGCTCGGTTGGAAGATGGCGTTGTTCTGCTCAGTTTCGCCATTGAGCCAACCGAAACCTCGATGGCCGTACGTTCTGCGCGAGAACAGCATGCTGAAGCACAAAGTGTTGCTCGGCTAGTTGCCCCGGGATCGGTGGTCGTGATTGGTGCTGGCCGTGAGGAACAGTCACTGGGCCGCCAACTCCTGCGTCAGGTTGTCGATGGTGGATTCACCGGTGAGGTTTCGGCAGTGAATCGATCCGCCGTTGGTGATCGGATTGAAGGTGTTGAGGTTTATGCACGGGTTGCCGACGTTCCGAACCCGCCAACCTTGGCGATCGTCTCGGTTCCAGCGGCCGAAGTACCGTCCGTCGTTGACGATTGTGCCGCGGCCGGTGTGGCCGGCTTGGTGATCGTGAGTCGAGGCTTCGCTGAGATGGGCGCTGCGGGACTTGCCTTGCAGCGATCCATCGTTCGTCAGGCGCGGGGTAGCGGCATGCGGATCGTCGGGCCCAATGCCATGGGGATCGTCAATACGGATCCAGCGATTCGGCTCAATGCGTCGCTGGCACCTGATCTTCCTGCGCGAGCCCCCATAGGCTTTTTCTGCCAGAGCGGTGCATTAGGTGGCACCATTCTGGATCGGGCTAGTCGGCGCGGCCTTGGGGTTTCGACGTTCGTCTCCGCTGGCAACCGAGCCGATGTCTCAGGAAACGACCTGCTGCAGTACTGGCAGGACGATCAAGCCACCGATGTTGTCTTGCTCTATCTGGAAAGTATTGGAAATCCTCGAAAGTTTGCGCGCATTGCTCGTCGACTTTCACGGGTGAAGCCGATCGTGGCAATGCGCTCTGGCCGCTCAACGCAGGCCTACCCACTGGGGCATCTGGTTCGACGCACAAGCCTTCCTCCATCGGCGGTGGACTCGCTGTTCGCCCAGGCTGGTGTCATCGAAACAGACACATTGACCGAGTTGTTTGATGTGGCCAGCGTCCTGAGTCATCAACCACTGCCGACCGGAAATCGAGTGTCGATCGTCAGCAACTCGGATGCGATGTCTGTGCTGACGGCGGATGCCTGTGCGGCCAATGGGCTCGAGGTCGTGTCGGCGGGGGCAACGCTGTCGCACAACTGCTCAGCCAAGGAGCTTGTAAATGCAGTGACTGCTTGTCTCGCCGATGACGCGACTGAGTTGCTGGTAGTGGCTCATGTGCCGGTCATGGGACGTTCTCACGATGAATATCAGCGGGCACTGGCGCGGATCGCAGCTGATGCTCAGAAGCCAATTGTTGCTGTCCTGGTCGCGGCGGCCGATGAGAGCGGCCTGATCGCGGAGGGCACGTCGACACGAGGATTACCGTTCTTTGGCACAGCTGAAGATGCAATTCGCGCGTTAGGGCGCGTCGTGCGTTACGGGCAATGGCGACGCCGCGAGGTGGGGGTCATCGATGATCCAGACGATGTCTCGCCACTTGATGCCAAGCGGATCGTCGCCGATGAGCTAGCTCGAGCGACGGATGAAAATTCCACGGGGATAAACGTTGTTGAACCCCACGCGATCTCGGCTCACGATCGAGCGAGCGCTCTGACTCAACTACTGGCTACATACGGCATCGAGGTGTGGCCTGCTATCGAAGTGAGTACTGAGCACGACGCGTTGGCTGCGGCGGAGTCGCTTGGCTATCCGGTGGTTATGAAGACCTTGGATCGTCGGTACGCAACGAGAACTGACCTTGGTGGAGTGCGACTGAACCTTGAGAACCCAGGTGAGATTCTCACCGCATTTTCGTCGATGGCAGCAAACCTCGACGCCACAGCTCTCAATCATGTCGCCATCCAACGGATGGCTCAGCCCGGTGTGGCGTGTGTCGTTGGGTCCACGGAAGATGAATTATTTGGTCCTATCGTTTCCTTCGGTTTGGCCGGTGTCGTGCCGGAGTTGCTGGGGGATCGTGGGTATCGAATCCCGCCACTGTCGGACGTTGATGCCGTTGACCTGATCCACACACCTAAATCCTCGCCCTTGCTCAACGGGTACGACGGGTCACCTCCGGTGGATCAAGCCGCCTTGGTGGATCTCATTGTGCGCGTGGGTCTGCTGGCTGACGACATCCCGGAGTTGGCCGAACTACGACTCGAGCCTGTCATCGTGTCAACGAATGGGCTGGCTGTCTTAGGTGCCACGGCCGTCCTACGTCCAGCACCTGCTCGCCATGACGATGAGGTTCGAAGGCTCTAAGGCTCTCGAACGTTTGATGCATACCGCGTCACCAGCCCGCACGTCGCACAGCACGACGACGTGAAATGCAGCGCGACTGTCTTCGCGGAACTGTCAGGTGACAAGATGGGCTCATGACCGACCTAGGTGACACCCTGGCCCCCCGGCTGCGGGCGGATATTGAGCGCAGCGGGTACTACCCCGAGTTGGTAAGCGACACTCTGGACACGGCTCTGGCCAATGAACCGGTCGTGTCATATGTCGTCCATCATGAGGCGACCTTCGACCACGATGAACTGCGCAGACACGTCACGGTTCTTGCGTTGACTCCAACCCGCTTGATCGTCGGTCACACAGATGAACATCCCGCGGATGAGACGTCACCAACCGCATACGCAAGTGCATCTACAGAGGCCGTTCGCCTTGAGCGGATCGACTCTGTGGTGGTTACCAGGGTTGCCGCAGATGCGGCCGCACATAGGCGAGGAACTCCGGTTCGTGAGGCGGTGCTCACGATTGGCTGGGGTGCAGTGAGCCGAATCGACTTAGAGCCTGCATCGTGTGGTGATCCGCACTGCGAGGCCGACCACGGCTACACGGGTACGGCATCAAACGATGACCTAGCTCTTCGTGTATCTGAGGCCGCGGACGGGGCTCAGGTGGTCGCGCAGGTATTAACTTTCGCAGCCGCCTTGTCGATGGCGACGGCCGGCAGACGTAGAGACTGACGACGGCACGCAACGATAGACCATCTACTACAGGTCGATTGACGACCGACCATCCACTACTTGTCGGGCTGACCCTTACCGAAGAGAATTTCATCCCAACTCGGCACCGAAGCCCTTGAGCGTGTGCTCTTTTGTGCGTCACCGCTGGAGGATCGTGGTTGTCGAGTGGCAACACCACGAGGCTTTTTGGCTGGTACTTCAAGCCCGGGCAATGTGTCGTAAACGTCGTCCATAACGCCATCGTTATTTGCGGGTTCGTTAGGGGGTCCGTCGGCGAGGTTGATCAGGTCGACGACCATGACCTCGTCGCGGTCAATGATCGCGGTCTCCGCCGCATCAAGATCGTTGACATCGTCATCCCATGTGTCCTCAGCGGGTACAGCGACCAGGACTGGACGCCCTGCCGTCTGGCTGAAGACAGCATCGATTAAGGCAGTGTCAACATCGTCGCCTTCACCCAGTAACCACGCACTGGCTGGGTCGTCAGACTCGATCGTTCGATCGGCCGGGTCATATGCGAATAGGGCAGCGGTTGCACCCTCGGCGACACCATCTGCGGGTTCCCACGAGACCAAGACCGACCAGTGAGTGTCGTCCCGACGCCACGCGTCCCATTCCATGGACTCAGCGTCAGCCCCGCCAAGACTGAGTGCGTCGGTGACAATGGTGTTCAGGGTGCGCTCGTGTCCTGTATCGCGCAACGAGACCTCTTGAGCTTGACTGGCCACGTGTGCACGTTCAGCGAGTACCGGGCCAGCAAAGCGCAGGATCCGTTCCATTTCAAGGCCGGTAGTGGCTTCGATATCTTCTGGAGTCTGGCCGTGACGAATACGGTTTTGGATATCGCGGGGGCTTGCACCGTCAAGCACCTCAGGGGTGCGGTGACCAGAGCGGTCACGTCGAAGCGCAGCCTGCATACGGTCGTCCAAGGAAACGCTGTACTGCGCGCCGTCGGTGCTACCTAGTAACAGCGCTGAGCCATCCTCGGACACGCCAATGAATGTGAGTTCTCGCACCGGTTCCCCTCCTGCCCGACCTGCGTCGCACACGTGCGCCGCGCCTTGAGCCTTCAGTCTTATGCCTCACTCTGGCTCATAGGTGTATCGCCACGCTTGGAAATGCGGGATTTCGATCAATCCGTTGAATTCGCCGCACGCGCATTGGCGAAAGACGTATCGAGAATTCGTCGAGCCCCTACGACAATGAGTGCACCGATCACCGCCGAGACGCTCAATACTCCGAAGGCGGGTGATGCGCCATGTGCATCGATGATGATGCCGGAAACCACAGAGCCGAGGGCGAATCCAACCCCAATGCCTGCGCCGACGATCGAGAGTCCTTCGGTCAGGCGGGAACTTGGGACGAGCTCTTCGGTGAGCGCCGATCCCGTGATCAGAACCGGTGAGACGGTAAACCCGGTAAACAGCCCAATGAATCCGAGCAGGAACACTGAATGGATGAACGGTAAGGGAAGGCAGGCAATCGCAAGGGCGATCATGCTCCACATGAATTGCCTCGGTAAGCGCATTTTGAGATGGACCGCACCAAACACGAGTCCAGCGACCGCGGACCCTACCGAATACGCAGCCAGCAGGATCCCGGCCATCTCAGGTTGGCCGTATTCGCGTGTGTAGGCGACGGTCCCGACTTCAAATGCGCCGAACACGATGCCTACAAGTACGTACACGAGCGCGACGATGGGCATTCCAGGAAACAGCAGTGCAGGCCCACCCTCGTGATGTTCCACGGTCGTACGTGGTGGTTCGGTGGCGCGCTGTGGCACCAACAAGAACGCCCCAACGGCCAGTAGTCCCATGGACGCGACGATCGCGGCGTAATCGGTAACGCCAAGGGCGATGAATGTGGCGATGGGGGGTCCGGCGATGAAGATGATTTCGTCGACGACAGATTCGAACGCAAATGCTGTGCGGATCTGGGCTGACTCTGTCAACACATAGGCCCAGCGGGCGCGGATCAGTGATCCAATATTTGCCACGAACATCTCACCGAGGCACCAGGTGAGAAACCACGTCCACATCGGTGCGTCGCGCAATACGAGCACGATGAACACAGTCTGGAACGCAATGGAGAACGATGCGGTAAAGGGAAGTACTCGATGCTGCCCATAGCGATCGATGTAACGAGACAGCACCGGAGCGCAGAACGCGTTGGTCAAAGCACCCGCAGCCGAAACTGCACCGGCAACCGCATAGGAGTTGCCCTGAAGCGTTAGGAACAGGATGCAACCGAGACCCAACATGGAAAGTGGGAGTCGTGCGACGAATCCAGAACTGCTGAAACGCAATGTGCCCGGTATGCGGAGCAGCTCGGTATAGGGACTCAGCACGTTACGACGGTAGCGGTTCGCGGCGTTTCTCACCGTGCGGGAGGCGATCGACATGCGCTTATGGACAGATATTGCAAAGATCGGCGTATGACACTGACCGGTCCTCGGGGCTCCTATGACGCGCTTTTGTTCGTTTCTTTCGGCGGTCCGCAAGGACCGGAGGATGTCGTCCCCTTTTTGGAAAATGTGACGCGAGGACGTGGGATACCCCGCGAGCGCCTCGTTGAAGTGGGTGCTCACTACACAGCCTTCGGCGGTGTGTCACCGATCAACCAGCAAAATCGCGACTTCATTTCGGCGTTGACGAAAGCCTTTGCTGAGGCTGGTATCGAGTTACCAATTTATTGGGGCAATCGAAATTGGGATCCCTACCTCGTCGACACGATTCGTCAGATGCGAGCTGACGGGATTGCTCGTGCTGCCTGTTTCGTTACGAGCGCGTACTCGTCGTACTCCGGTTGCCGGCAGTATCGTGAAAATCTTGCCGAGGCGGTGTCGATCGTCGAATCTGATGGTCAGGGCCCGGCACCTGAGTTGGACAAGATCCGGCACTACTTCGATCATCCTGGCTTCATCGAACCGATCGTTGATGGTGTTGTCGCGTCAATCGGTGATCTCGCCGTTGTTGAACCTCGGCTGGTGTTTACAACGCATTCGATTCCGACGTCCACCGCCACCTCCGCGGGACCCGATGGTGATGGTTATGTCAATCAACATCGTGCTGTGGCCGATCTGGTTTCTTCTCGTGTGGCACAGATGCGCGCCATCGAACCCACGTGGGATCTGGTCTACCAGTCGCGCTCCGGCCCACCTGAAATCCCTTGGCTAGAGCCTGATATCAGCGATCACCTTGACGTTGTTCATGATGGTGGCAGTGCGGGTGTGGTCATCGTTCCTATCGGTTTCGTAAGTGACCACATGGAAGTTGTGTGGGACTTGGACACCGTGGCCCTCGATCACGCGCGGGAGATTGGTTTACCTGCTCGCCGTGCGCCTACGGTGGGAACCGATCATCGCTTCGTCGAAGCTGTCGCCGAACTGGTTCAGGAGCGGGTAGGCCTCGTTGAGCCGCGGGCTCTATCGAGTTTTGGTCCGATGCCTGACGTTTGTGGTCGTACGTGCTGCCCAAATCCGCGGGGCGATAAGCCGGCACTTTGTCAGTTGGCGTGATTCCCAGTCTCGCACCGCACCATTGTTAGGGCAGGATGAAGACATGGACCTTGAATATTCCGAACTTCTCCTCGACGAACTTCGCGAGCTTGCTATTTCTGCTGCCAGTGAAGCAGCTGTCTTAGCAGCACAGGGCCGCCGGGAGGGGGTCGTGGTTGCTGGCACTAAGTCCAGCGCAACTGATGTAGTCACCGAGATGGATCGACGAGTAGAGGCCCTCTTGGTTGATCGAATCCTCACCGCCCGCCCCGACGATGGGATGTTGGGTGAGGAGGGTGCCTCACATGTGGGTTCCAGCGGAGTGCGCTGGGTTTTGGATCCGATCGATGGCACCGTGAACTACCTCTACGGGATTCCATCGTGGGCCGTTTCGGTTGCAGCGGAGATTGATGGCGTGGGAGTAGTTGGGGTTGTGGCGGCGCCCGCACTCGGTGAGACGTTTGTTGCGGTGAGGGGACGTGGCGCGCGCAAACATGATCAATGGGGTGTGCACGAATTGCGGGTGAACGATCCTGTTGAACTCGCCGCTTCGTTGGTTGCGACTGGTTACGGGTACACCCAGGAGCGTCGCACCAGTCAGGCTCGCGTTACCTCAGCGCTCCTACCGCAGGTCGCCGACCTTCGTCGGCTGGGCGCATGCAGCCTCGACCTGTGTTTTGTGGCCGAAGGCCGCTTCGACGCCTACTACGAACGCGGTGTGCACCTATGGGATTACGCGGCTGCTGGTTTGGTCGTTACTGAGGCGGGGGGACGGTTCGGCGGACTCGGTGATGCTGGTCCGGCTGAGGGCTTGGTGATCGGGGCCGGGCCGCACCTGTACGAGCAATTGAGCCATGTACTTCGCGAGAATCGTGCCGACTCAGACGGCTGATCCGGACGTGTGAATCAGACGGTAGTCGCACAGAGCGGCGTTGGCCGACGCTTAGTCGCTCAGGCGGCGAAGGTCCGAGCGATACATGTGTCCGTCCTGGATGTAGAGGTCTACTGCGTAATCGAAGGCCCCTACCTCAACGGCGTTCTCACGGATCTTGCAGGGGATCCCTAAGGCCATCGCCAAGGGGGGAATCTGCGTGTCATTGGGCACCATGGCACTGGCTGCAACGAGCGCGCCAGAACCGACGTGTGCCCGGTGCAGAATCACCGACCCTGAGCCAATCAGGCAGTTGTCATCAACCGTACAGCCTTCAAGATGGGCGTTGTGGCCGACGACGCAGCGGTCACCAATGATGGTTGGATGCTGTCCCGTGCAGTGAATAACGGTGCCATCCTGAATGGAGGTTTGAGCTCCAATCCTGATCGCACCATGGTCACCGCGCAGCACCGCGCTCGGCCAGATTGTTGATTCCGCACCAATCGTCACATCGCCAATGACGACCGCGTCAGGATGTACGAAGGCGGTGGGGTCGATGGTGGGAATTCGGTCACCGAGGGCATAAATGGGCATTGTGTGGGTCCTCTCAACGCCAGATTGCGTGTTAACCATCACATCACATGAATTACTCAGGTTCTATCGGAGGGTTGGAGTATGGATTTCCCTCGATGTACGGCACACTAACGGCGGAAAAGACGGTTTACGTGGCGGGATTATTTTGGCGTCCTTGAGCGTTCACCGGGTAACAACCTGCACGTAACCGTTCGACCGGTGATCTGCAATCTAGCCGTGGTTGGCTGCAGGGACTTGTGCACTACCTAGTTGAGGACATGATGGCTACCGATTACGACGCACCACGCAAGACCGATGATGAACTCGCCGAGGACTCACTCGAGGAGCTGAAGGCTCAGCGGGCGAGCAAGACGTCCTCGAGCGTTGATGTCGACGAGGTGGAACTCGCCGAGAACCTTGAACTACCCGGCGCTGATCTCAGCGACGAATCACTCACGGTTCGGGTCATTCCTCGTCAGGCTGATGAGTTCACCTGTGCGAAGTGTTTCTTGGTTCAGCATCGCAGCCAACTCTCGCGCGAAATCAAGGGCGAGCCGGTCTGTCGCGACTGCGACTAATCCTGCGCGTACCTAGACGCAGCGTGATCCGGGACGATTTCGGCCGTCTGGCCTTAGTCTCATGGGGTGGCCGATATGAATAACAGCGACGCTGTACCTGATCCGTATGAGGCGGGGCAGCCTGACGTAACCGGCGGGGAGTCGTCCGGATTCGATGGACCTGCCGTTGAGGCGCTAGATGGCGACATTGTTGATGTTCAGCCCATGACCGATGCGCAAGCCGAAAAGCTCGCGACCATCGTTGAATCCCTTGGGGATGATTCGGTGTCCAAGACTGACAAGTCCAAGATGATGCTTGAGTTGACCTCCCTTGTGGGAAGCCGAGCGAAGAATTTCGGGACGGCTGCGGTAGGGCGTGGCCGGGTTCTTTCCGAGTTACTTCTTGAGGCCGTTCCGCACATTCCGATCCGTGATCACTCCACGCTGGTCGAGCATTACAACGGGCTGACGGGCGAAGCTCTGGCGGACGCGTTGGTATCGCATGCAAAACGCACGACGACGGCGATTGGAATTGCCGGTGGTGCGGTGGCTGCGGCCGAGTGGGCTGCAATGCCCCTGCTTCTTGCGATCCCGCTTGAAGTTGTGGTCGAGACGATTGCCGTTGCACTCGTAGAGGTCAAACTTGTGGCCGAACTTCACGCGGTTTACGGCATCGAAGTTCCCGGTTCGTCGACTCAGCGGGCGATGTCGTTCGCCGGGTCGTGGTCGAATAAGCGAGGCGTAGATCCGTTGCGGCCGTGGACAATTCCCAATGTTCTGGGGATTGCAGGCCGACAAACCCTTGGCAAGCGCATGATTGCGCGATTTGCACGAAACCTGGGCACAGTTATCCCGTTCTTCGTCGGAGCCGGTATCGGCGCCGTGGTGAACCGAGGAGAAACTGACAAGATGGCGCGTGAGTTGCGCGTTGACCTTCGTCGGCTCGTAGCCGAAGAGGGAACGGTACCTAACCCGCGTTAGCTGCTCTTATGCATTGTTCGTGAAATCACCACATCAACGACGGCGATTGCAGCTGCGGTCGCAGTGGCCCACAGCAGTACGCGCGTTAGCTTCTGGTCAGGATCGTTGGCGCGCGGCGGAGCATTACCGGTGAGGCCCGAGTAGCCCTTCTCCATGACCTTGCGCACGGCCCACGTCGCACCAATCGCGATGATCGGCGCCGCCACCTTGAGAATCATGTTGGGGTCGGTCGTCGATGAACCTTGTTCAATCGTCATGTTGTCTCCTTAGGTCGCCTTCAAGGGTAAGCCTGCCATGGACTGGCCATGAATGCTGCCCGCCCACTGCAACGAGTATTGACTCGACGTCTGGGTCGGCGCGCTACGTCGCTGAGTCCGGATTCTCTAGCAGTACCCGGTCCCGTTCGGCGGCCAACGAACTCGCCAAGTCGTGTGCATGGCGAGTGGAGACCAACCAGTAGGGGTGTGGGTCCAGTTCATCTGTCACTTCAACAAGCACTGATTCAGGGATCCAGCCGCGGCTACATAGATAAGCCCGGGGATCGGCTGCGGCACCTTTCGCGGTGATCGATTCGTTGCGATCCAGGGGCACAATGCGCCCAACGTGTCGCAGCGGGAGCCGAGCCTTGCCGGCGCGAAAGACCACGTCATCCACCACGACCAGGGGAGTGCGGGTGATGAGCAGAAATGCAACTATCGCCTCGCTGATGAGGAAGGCCCCGATACCCGCGGTGGTTCCCAGCCAATGGCCGTACGCGATGCCGAGTGATGCGGTCAATGCGGCGGTGATCAACCACACCGTGATGGGTGCGACGAGCCGTTCGCGGTATCTGATTGCCGTCCCATCCTCGCCTTCCCGGTAATCTGCCACGGACATAGCCTGTCATGTCACAGGTCTAGCGTCGTGCGCAGTGCGACAGCAGATAGGCTCGGGTCGTGACTTCGGATTCAGGATCGGCGCTGCCCGCACGGATGATTTCGCCGACGACACCTCCAGATGACATCACGATGCCCCCGCGCAGTCCGGTGGCCCCTGCGCCTGGTGAGCTGATCCCAAGTCACTACACGCGCTGTTACGGCTGTGGTCCCGATCATCCAACGGGATTGCACCTAGTTGCCATCGCCGATCAGGGCCTGGCTCTGACGGCAAGCTTCACTGTCACAGATATGCATCAAGGTGCGCCGGGGTTGGCCCACGGAGGCATTCTCAGCACAGCAATCGATGATGCGCTCGGTTCGTTGAACTGGTTGTTGTCCTCGCCTGCGGTGACTGGTCGATTGGAGATGGACTTCCGACGTCCCGTTCCGGTTGGTGCAACCCTGCACATCCGCGCCGAGGTACTTGGCGTCAAGGGACGAAAAGTCTTCACCCGTGCTGTGGGTCGTCTTGACGATCCTGAAGGACCGATTGCAGTGACCGCGGCGGCCCTGTTCATTCAGGTACCCGTCGAGCACTTCACCACGCATGGTCGGCAAGAGGATGTCGTGAACGCACGGGAGGATCGTGCCGTTCGCGGAAGCCTGCAAAATCTCGAGGTGAACCCGTGAGCCGGCCCGGCAACGCGGTGGACGTGTTGATTGTGCGTCTTGATCCTGAGTTACCGCTCCCGTCGTATGCGCATCCTGGTGACGCAGGGCTTGACCTCGTCACGACTGTTGATGCGGTTGTGCAACCGGGGGAGAGAGCGCTATTGCCCACGGGTGTGGCTGTGGCACTACCGGCTGGCTATGCAGCATTCGTGCATCCACGGTCGGGGTTGGCCGTGAAGTACGGGGTGTCACTGGTCAATGCCCCAGGAACCATCGACGCTGGCTACCGGGGTGAAATTGCGGTGTCTTTGATAAATCTCGATCCGAGCGAACCGGTTGCTCTAACTCGCGGCGATCGTGTTGCCCAACTCGTTATCCAGCGGGTCGAGTATGCGATTCTGCATGAGGTGGAATCGCTGCCCGGGTCAGATCGTGGTGGCGGCGGCTTCGGCTCGACTGGTCGTTGAGCGTGCGACGTGCGTCGACCCGTTAGGCAAGATCGGGGATGTTCAACCACGGCGTAGAGTGGTCAGCATCAGTGAATTCGAGGAGTAATCAGTGTTTCGACGCCGTGGTTCGAAGTCCGCCGACGAGAGGGACTCACTAGGAGACGGCACGTCCGGCGGCCTAGGCGAGACAGCTATGGAACCCAAGGTTCTAGGCCCTATCGACTCGTTGAATATGCCTCGCGACGGTGTCATCCGGCTCGACTTCGGAAGCCTGTTGGTTCCCGGTGCCGACGGTATGGAGATTCGACTCGAAGTCGATCAGGCCACCGACACAGTTGTGGCGGTCACGGTGATCGACGGAACGTCGGCCATGCAGCTGATGCCCTTTGCGGCCCCACGAAATGATGGAATCTGGGATGATGTACGCGCCGAGATTCAAGCGGGATTGACCGCTCAAGGATCGGTCGAAGAGGTCGACGGGTCGTTCGGCAAAGAACTGCGTTCTACCGTTCCGGTCACGACGAATGACGGATCGATCGTTGAACAACCTGTGCGCTTCATTGGTGTCGATGGTCCCCGATGGTTCGTCCGCGCCGTCATCAGTGGTGAAGCCGGCGGACATGACATTGCACCGGGCCTCGAAGCCGTTCTGCGCTCGACAGTGGTGGTGCGGGGATCCGAGCCGATGGCACCAGGTGATCCTCTCCTTTTGACCTTTCCCGCTCAGGTGCCAGATGGGGTAGTGGAGGGAACTGCCGAGGATCCACCCGAAGAGTCACGCAAGTCCCTGCCGCTACCTGAACGCGGTCCGGAGATCACCGAAATCAGGTGAGCCAGACAATGCAAGCCTGCGTGCAGAGGTTTCCGGCCGCAAACAGGTAGCCTTAACGTGTGACGACAGATTCGAATTCAGGGACACGTTGGTGGAATCGTGTACTTCGTCCCTCTATAGAGATCGATGCAGATCGTCTGGAGGCTGAAGTCGGTGAACACGACGCCGATGCGATTCGCGATTGCGTGATCGGTAAGCCGTCGGTCGTCCATGGTCTCTTGAAGTCCGTAACTCTTCGACCTGCCGAGGGGACTCCCTTTGTAGAGGCAGACCTATGGGACGGAACGGGTCTGATCAACTTGGTGTTCCTCGGTCGCCGTCGGATACCGGGCATAACACCGGGTCGTCACGTGGTCGCACATGGCCGGCCCATCATGCGCAATGGTCAGCTGACCATGATGAACCCGCGGTACGAGCTACTTGCGGCCCAAACGGACTGAGTGGACAAACAGGTGTCAACATTCGAGCCGGGACCCGAGTCCGCGGCTACCCAGCCGAGCGCATCGGAACCGCATACTTCCGAACTCGTACCATCGGACATCTCTGCGTCGCAATCGAGTGGTCATCGCTCACTCGAGGAGGTCCTAGAGGGAACTCCGGCCGGTACAGGTGCACCGGGAGATGCAACCACTGAGCAGCTCATGTCGTCGGCAATTGGTGGGTGGCGGGGCCTGATCGACTCAAGCTTGCCAGGCGCGGTATTCGTCTTGGCGTACTTGGTGACGGGGAGCAAACTCTCTGTTGCTATCTGGGCCGCGGTGATCGCCGGCGCCGTAATCGCGGTGCTGAGGCTGGTCAGGCGCGAATCTCTCCAGCAGGTCCTGAGTGGGTTTATCGGGATCGCGTTTGCTGCGTGGTTAGCGACGAGAACGGGTAAGGCCGAAAACTTCTACTTGCCGGGATTGCTGACCAATGCGGCATACGCATTGGGATTGGCGATCTCATGTCTGGTTGGTCATCCCCTCCTTGGTTATGGAGTAGGGGCCGCCACGGGTGATCTCACGGGATGGCGCACGGTACCTGAACAGCGTCGAGCGTATGCGCTGGCTACCTGGATGTTCGTCGCGTTGTTCCTCGGCAGAATCGTCATTGAGGGTCCGCTCTATCTGGCCGGGAATGTTGCGGCTCTTGGAATCTTCAAACTGATTCTTGGTTGGCCAGCCTTTGCACTAACCGCTTTCTTGGCGTATCGCGTCATTCACAAGGCGCGGCAAGAGGCACCCGTTCAGTCTTCAACAGCCACCGATGACGTACCTGTTGATTGACCCGCTTGACGCGGCTTTCTTGCCGACGCAGACGGTTCGTCGCTAAGCCGACAGGATGCTGGCCAGTGCCGCTTCTTGGCTCTCACTTGCAACGAACATCAATTCGTCGCCAGCTTCTAAGGTGTCGTCAGCTGATGGGGTGATGACGCGACTTCCACGCAGGATGGCCACCAACGCCGTATCGACCGGCCAACTAAGATCTCCAACTCGCGAGCCCACGACGCGCGAACCCGGTGCGAGAGTCATTTCAACAAGGTTTGCATCGCCCTGTCGGAACGTGAACAGGCGCACGAGATCGCCAACGGACACAGCTTCCTCGACGAGCGCGGAAAGCATGCGCGGTGTGGACACCGCCACATCGACACCCCACGCCTCATCAAACATCCATTCGTTCTTGGGATGGTTGACACGCGCGACGACGCGAGGAACTCCGTACTCGGTCTTCGCGAGTAGAGACACCACGAGGTTGACCTTGTCGTCACCTGTGGCAGCGACGAGAACCTGACAGGCACTGAGATCTGCCTGATCCAGAACACTAATCTCGCACGTATCGCCGATGAGCACGTCGAGAACTTCACCAGTTGAAGACAGTGCGCCTGCCTTACTCGGGTCACGATCGATCAGTTGGACGTGATGGCCGTTAGCCAACAGTTCTCGAGCAATCGAACGGCCAACCTTGCCGGCACCTGCAATAGCGACGCGCATCAGTGGGCCTCCGGTCCATGTCCAAGAACGGTCGTCGCCTGGTCCCGTCGTGCTTCGGACAGAACCACGTGAACGAGATCACCATCCTGCACAACGGTGTCAGCGTCGATCAGCATGCCTTCGCCGAGCCGGTTAATGAAGGCGACCCGCACACCCGATTCGCGCTCAAGACGTGAGTATCGTTCGCCTACCCAAGCAGTTGCCACCGGCAGTTGAGCCAACGTAATGCGACCGGAGGCGTCGCTCCACTCATCAGAATCGTGCCCAGGCAGGATGCGACGAAGTATTTGATCGGTCTGCCACGGAACGCTCGCCACTGTGGGGATCCCAAGGCGTTGGTAGACCTCAGCTCGGCGGGGATCGTAAATGCGAGCGACGACGGTGTCTACGCCGAACGTCTCTCGCGCAACTCGAGCGGCGAGGATGTTGGAGTTATCGCCGCTGGATACCGCGGCGAACGCATCAGCCCGTTCGATGCCCGCCTCTCGCAGCCGATCGCGGTCGAAGCCGATTCCGGTAACTGTCTGGCCTGCGAAGTCTGAGCCCAGACTGGCAAACGCCTTGGGGTCTTGGTCGATCACAGCGACCGAGTGACCCGCAGAGTCCAGCGTGCGGGCCAATTGAGTCCCGACGCGACCACATCCCATGATGACTACGTGCACGAGTGAACGGTACACGCCCCGAGGTGAATTACGTCGAATTGGGGTGTCGTGTGCGTTCGGTAGTTGCGAAGTCGTACAGTGGTTGATTGTGTCACCGGTGACCGATAAGGCTAAGCGACTGATGCTCGGTCGCGCGTTGTCCAGCGAGCAACTGGGCGAAACTCTGCTACCCAAAAAGATCGCGCTGCCAGTTTTCGCCTCGGATGCGCTTTCGTCGAACGCGTATGCGACTCAGGAAATCCTCCTAGTGCTGTCCCTGGGGGGCGTAGCGTTTTATAAGTACGCACCCTGGATTGCGCTGCTGGTCATCTTCATCTACTCGGTGGTTGTTGCGTCGTACCGACAGAATGTGCACGCGTATCCGAGCGGTGGTGGCGACTACGAGGTCGTGACGACCAACCTTGGCGCACGCGCTGGTGTCTTCGTGGCAAGCGCCCTGCTGGTTGACTACACGCTAACCGTGGCCGTGTCCATCGCGTCTGCCGTCGACAACATTGCCTCCGCGTTCGATTCGGTCGGTAACAACCGGGTTGCGTGGGCAGTTGGCGCAATCGTCGTGATCACCTTGATGAATCTTCGCGGGGTGCGCGAGTCAGGTGCGCTGTTCGCGATCCCCACCTATGGCTTCATTCTTGGCATCTTCGGGATGTCGTTTTATGCAATGTGGCGAATTGCCCACGGAGAAGTGTTACGTGCCGAGAGCGCCTCTTGGCACATCACGCCGGAGAACACGTTTGCCGGTGCCGCACTGTTGTTCCTGCTTGCACGCTCGTTCTCGTCGGGCACCACAGCACTGACGGGTGTTGAGGCAATTGCGAACGGCGTGCCAGCCTTTAAGAAGCCGAAGAGTAAGAACGCCGCTACGACCCTGCTGTTGCTGGGCACGATCGCGATGACAATGTTCGCTCTGATCACCTGGCTCTCGATCTACACCCAAGTGCACGTCACCGAACAGGATTCCGACCTCGTCGGGTTACCGGCCGGGCAGGCGCAGAAGACGGTTATCGCACAGGTTGCGAACGCCGTCTTCGGCAGTTTCCAATTTGGCTTCCTGTTCGTGTCGTTTTCCACCGCCCTGATCTTGGCGCTAGCGGCGAACACCGCGTTCAATGGTTTCCCCGTCCTTGGTTCTGTTTTGGCGCGCGACGGCTATCTGCCACGTCAGTTGCACACGCGTGGCGACCGGTTGGCCTTCTCAAACGGCATCATCGTTTTGGCCGGGGTCGCGATTCTGCTCATCGTGGTCTATCGCGCGAACGTCACAAACCTGATTCAGCTCTACATCGTGGGTGTGTTCGTTTCATTCACGTTGAGTCAGTTAGGCATGATCCGGCATTGGAATCGACTACTTCCCAACGAGCCGCTGGCAACTGAACGTCGACGGATGATCCGCAGCCGGGCAGTGAATGCGGTCGGATTCGTCATGACTGGGGCAGTGCTATTCATCGTCTTGATCACAAAGTTCACCAAGGGCGCGTGGATCGTCTGCATCGCCATGCCGTTGCTGTACTGGTTGATGCAAAAAGTTCACCAGCATTACCAGCGAGTGAAAATGGAGCTGGCTCCGGAAGACGACGAAACCGTGACGCTTCCTGCTCGCACCCATGCAGTTGTCTTGGTTTCCAAGATTCATAAGCCCACGATGCGTGCGTTGGCATATGCCCGAGCCAGTCGGCCGGACCGGCTCGAGGCTGTGACAGTAAATGTAGATCCACCGGAAACTGAGCAGCTTATTGTTGAGTGGGAACGGCGTGGGATTCCCGTCACGTTGCGCATTCTTGATTCGCCGTACCGCGAAATCACCCGGCCCATCGTCGATCACGTGAAGTCGCTGCATCGAGAGAGTCCGCGCGATCTCGTCGTTGTTTATATTCCTGAATATGTTGTGGGTAAGTGGTGGGAACAGTTGCTGCACAACCAAAGTGCACTGCGACTGAAGGCAAAACTCTTGTTCACGCCGGGAGTTGTGGTGTGCAACGTGCCCTACCAATTGTCTTCCAGCGAACTTGTGGCAGATCGCCCAGAGTCCGTTGCGGTAGGCGCTGTTCGACGTGGCGAGCCTCCTGCCGCGGTGCAGGAAGCCACCGTCGCTCGTGACTTCGTTCAGCCGGGCGACGGGTCCAACTCAGCATCGTGACCGGAGTTGGTGATCGCCTCACTGTAGAGATCGAAGCCATCGCCCATGGTGGCCATTGCGTGGCCCGACACGAGGGGCGAGTCGTCTTCGTTCGCCATGCCATTCCCGGTGAACGAGTCGACGTCGTTATTACTGGCCAAGGTCCTAAAGGGCGTTACTTCTTAGCTGACGCAGTGAACGTGATCCAAGCGTCGCCCGACCGAGTAGATGCACCCTGCGCATACGCGTCCACCTGTGGGGGATGTGACTTCCAGCATGTGAATGTGTCACGTCAACGCGAGTTGAAAGCTGATGTCCTTCGTGAACAGCTGGCCCGACTCGGCGGACTAGACCAGGTTGGTGGCCAGCCTCTAGCGGACGCGGTGCGCGTCGATCCTGTGGCCGGCGACATGGACGGACTCGGTTGGCGCACGCGGGTACGTTATGCAGTGGATCCACAAGGTCGAGTCGGGTTCCATCGACACCACTCACATGAGGTCGTGCCGATCGATGAATGTGTTCTTGCGACCCCGGAGTTGACCTCCATCGGCGTTCAGACACGGGATTGGCCAGGCACTCGAGAGGTTGTAGCAGTTGCTGCCTCATCGGGGGAGCGGGTGGTGGTTCCATCGCCAACCCATGTCGGGACTCCGGCTCGATCGCTTCCGGTTGACGTCGCAGTCCCTGGTCTACGTGGACGCAATTGGGTTCGAGAAATTGCCGAAGGTCGCGAGTGGAGAGTCGCCGCTGACGGATTCTGGCAGGTGCATCCAGGTGCTGCTGGCACCCTCGTTCACTATGTTCGAGAGATTCTGTCCCCGCTGCCCGGGGAACACTTGCTGGATCTTTATAGCGGAGTGGGCCTATTCGCCGGCCTGCTGGCTCCGAACCTCGGGCCTTCGGGGCAGATCGATGCTGTTGAGGTATCAGTACCCGCGTGTTCTGATGCGCGACGCAACTTGCACGACGTCCCGACCGTGCGCATTCATCAATCGGCGGTCGACACGTGGTTGTCCGAATCGCCACTCGAGACGGTCGACCTCGTTGTGCTTGATCCACCGCGTGGTGGCGCTGGGCGACGGGTGATCGAGGCCGTCTTGGGTTTATCGCCTCGTGCCGTGGCCTATGTGGCCTGCGATCCGGCGGCCCTTGGCCGTGATCTGGGTTACGCCCGAGCTCTGGGCTGGGAGGTTGCTTGCGTGCGTGGCTTCGATCTGTTCCCGATGACACATCACATGGAAGCGGTCGCGCTCATTGTGCCAGGAAGCGCCACAACCCAGTAGATGCTCATGTCGAGGTCGTCAGATTTGGGACTGTGACGGGTGGCGCGCGACAAAGGTGCGAGTTTCGCGTTGAATCCACGCCTAGCATAAAGTATCTTGATATCAAGATACTTTCTAGGGAGACACCGTGACACACGATAGTTTCGGAGCAAAGTCAGTTCTCGAGGTCGACGGACAGGTGTATGAGATCTTCCGACTCGATGCGGTTCCCGGTGCAGCGAAGTTACCCTTCACTCACAAAGTTCTCTTAGAAAACCTTCTCCGTACCGAGGATGGCGCTAACGTCACGGCCGAGCAGATCCGCACTCTGGGCGCTTGGGATCCGCAAGCAGAACCGAGTGAAGAGATCCAGTTCTCGCCGGCACGCGTGATCATGCAGGACTTCACTGGTGTTCCCTGTGTTGTAGACCTGGCGACGATGCGCGAAGCAATGGCCGATCTCGGTGGTGATCCGACAAAGATCAATCCATTGGCTCCGGCCGAACTTGTTATCGATCACAGTGTGATCGCAGATTTCTTTGCAACCCAGCAAGCAGTCACGCAGAACGTCGACCTCGAATACGAACGCAACCGTGAGCGGTACCAGTTCCTGCGCTGGGGTCAGACCGCCTTTGATGAATTCAAAGTTGTGCCACCAAGTACGGGTATCGTCCACCAGGTCAACCTCGAGGCTTTGGCTCGTGTGGTCATGGTGCGCAATGGGCAGGCATATCCCGATACCTGCGTCGGTACCGATTCACACACGACGATGGTTAACGGCCTCGGCGTACTGGGTTGGGGTGTCGGTGGTATTGAAGCCGAAGCCGCAATGCTTGGTCAGCCAGTGTCCATGTTGATTCCGCACGTTGTTGGATTCAAGCTCACCGGGACCTTGCCAGCCGGCGCAACGGCCACTGACCTCGTGCTCACCATCACCGAAATCTTGCGCAAGCAGGGAGTGGTCGGCAAGTTCGTCGAGTTCTACGGGGCAGGTGTTTCGGCCGTTCCCCTGGCTAATCGCGCCACCATCGGCAACATGAGCCCTGAATACGGATCCACTGTCGCGATCTTCCCGATCGACGACGAGACCTTGCGCTATCTACGGCTCACGGGTCGCGATGAGTCGCACATCGCACTCGTTGAGGCATATGCACGAGCGCAGGGCCTGTGGCACAACCCAGATCTCGAGCCGATCTACTCACAGCTGATCGAGCTCGATCTGGCAACGGTTGTGCCGTCTATTGCTGGTCCTAAGCGTCCACAAGATCGCATCGTTCTGGCACGGGCCAAGCAGAAGTTTGCAGAAGCATTACCGACCTACACCTCGGATCCGGCTAAGACAGCCAGCTTCACGATTGACGGTCAAGAGGTGACGATTGGCCATGGTGCTGTGACGATTGCGGCCATCACGTCCTGCACCAACACGTCGAATCCGTCGGTGATGGTCGGTGCTGGACTCTTGGCAAAGAAGGCCGTCGAGCGTGGACTAACCCGCAAACCATGGGTGAAGACCACCCTTGCACCAGGCTCGAAGGTTGTTACGGACTACTACGACAAATCGGGGCTCACTCCTTA
>CANGPO010000046.1 GCA_947455705.1 Actinomycetota bacterium
ACCGAGGCAACACCTGAGCATCCAGTTCTCGTCGATCGCTTCCTTGACGACGCGATCGAAATCGATGTGGACGGTCTATACGACGGCACCGAGTTATACCTCGGTGGCGTGATGGAACACATCGAGGAGGCCGGCATTCACTCCGGTGATTCGGCCTGCGCCCTGCCGCCAATCACCCTGGGTCATATGGATATTGAGCGAATCCGAAAGTCCACGGAGGCGATCGCCAAGGGCGTCGGGGTCCGCGGACTTCTTAACGTTCAGTACGCCATGGCCGGGGACGTGCTCTACGTGCTTGAAGCAAATCCGCGTGCATCGCGCACGGTTCCGTTCGTCGCGAAGGCAACGGGTGTTCCGTTGGCTAAGGCGGCCGCTCGGGTGAGCCTCGGTGCGACGATTGCGCAGTTGCGCGATGAGGGTTTGTTGCCGGAGTGGGGGGATGGAGGCACGCTTCCGATCGGTGCGCCGATCGCTGTCAAAGAGGCCGTGCTTCCGTTCGGTCGATTCAGCGGAGTCGACACCGTTCTTGGCCCAGAGATGCGATCCACCGGTGAAGTTATGGGAATCGATGCCGACTTCGGTTCGGCGTTCGCCAAGTCGCAGACCGCTGCGTATTCGTCGGGTCTACCAACCTCCGGGCGAGCATTCGTCTCAGTGGCAAATCGCGATAAGAGGTCGATGGTCTTCCCGGTCAAGCGGTTGGCTGACCTCGGTTTTGAGATTCTGGCGACCGAGGGTACTGCTGAGGTGTTACGTCGTAACGGGCTTAAGGCCACCGTCTTGCGCAAACTGCATCACGGTCGTGGCGCCAATGGAGAACCGACCACCGTGGATGCGATCCTGGCTGGTGAGATTGACTTGATCGTCAACACCCCCTACGGCGTTGGTTCTCGCCTCGATGGTTACGAAATCCGCACCGCAGCTGTCACTCGAGGCGTACCGTGCATCACAACAGTGCAAGGGTTGGCTGCCACGGTTCAGGGAATCGAATCGTTGAAGGCTGGTGGAATAGGGGTACGGTCGCTCCAAGAGTGGGCCGCCGAACTGAGTGCTCTTCGGGCCCAGCAATTGCTCGAGCAGCGGGATGTTGCATCCGAAGACAACGCAGTGCGCATGAGCGCCGGAACGGGAACGGTTGATGTCTGAGAACACGCGATCGGGTGCGATCCAAGTCAAAGGTGAGGTGCTGTCGACCCGCCGCGCTGGTGATTACCACGTGTTAACCCTCACGGCTCCAGGGATTCCTGAGTTGGCGCGGCCTGGTCATTTCGTTGCCCTAGGCGTGGGCGGTGTGACATCGGCGAATTTGTTGCGCCGCGCCTTCTCGATCTACACCGTACAAAGCCGAGGCGTGTATGGCGGAACGCTCGAGGTTGTGTTCGCTGTTTCTGGAGCCGGGACCGAATGGATGGCGGGGCTTCACCGCGGGCAACAGGTAGACATCGTCGGGCCGCTTGGAAAGCCCTTCATGCTGCCGAAGAATCCCGTGCCATGTGTCTTGGTTGCCGGTGGCTATGGATCCGCTCCCATGTTCATGTTGGCTGACGCCTTGCGTGCCCGAGGTTGCCGCGTCGACGTGGTCTTTGGAGCAGCAACGGAAAGCAAACTCTTTGGCGTTCTGGAAGCCAAGCGCGTTGCCGCATCGATCACCATCACCACCGATGACGGAAGTGTGGGGGAGCGCGGACGTGTTACAGATGTCCTGCCTACGGTCATCAAGCGCACGGATGCAGATGTGGTCTATGCCTGTGGTCCGATGGGGATGCTGCGCGAGGTCGCCAAAGTTGCGGCGGCACATGGTGCCTATTCGCAATGTGCCGTCGAAGAGTCGATGGCCTGTGGGATCGGCGTGTGCATGACGTGTGTTCTGCCCGTCATCGGCGCCGACGGCATCACGCGGATGGTTCGATCCTGCGTCGACGGTCCCATCTTCCGCGGAGATCGAGTGCGTTGGGACGATGTCGACACCATTCCAGACGACGTTTACGGCGCTCCCGTGAAGGGTGGTCACTGATGACGAGGGCTGTTATTACCCACTCACCGCGCCGGACAAGTGCGGAGGCATTGCCGCGCGTGGATATGTCCACGTCGCTTGCTCGCCTTGAACTTCCGTCGCCGGTGCTCACCGCTTCTGGCTGTGCTGCGGCCGGACGTGAGCTCGATCAGTTCTTCGATATCACCACCATCGGTGCGGTGGTTACCAAGAGCATCATGATGAACCCTCGGTCTGGTCGCCCCACTCCGCGCATGGCTGAGACGCCCAGCGGCATGCTCAACTCGATCGGCCTGCAGGGCCCGGGTATCGACTCGTTCTTGGACAACGATCTCGAATGGTTGCGCCAACGTGGTGCTCGCGCCGTTGTGTCGATCGCCGGTGGTTCTGTGGACGAGTACACACGGTTAGCCGCACGGCTGCGACAGGTTTCTGACATTGCGGCCATCGAAGTCAATATCTCCTGTCCCAACGTGGAGTCTCGTGGCCAGGTTTTCGCCTGCGATCCACTGGCCGCTGCCGAGGTCATTGCATCGGTTCGACGCAACACCGCCCCCGGTATTCCCGTGCTGGCCAAGCTATCTCCGGACGTGACGGACATCGTCGCGATTGCCAAGGCCGTGGTGAGTGCCGGTGCTGACGGCTTATCGATGATCAACACCTTGCTCGGCATGGTGATCGACACCAACACAATGCGGCCAGCACTCGCAGGTGTTACCGGCGGGCTTTCAGGTCCGGCGATTCGACCCGTGGCCGTGCGCTGTATTTTTCAAGTCCACGCACAACTGCCGGATGTTCCCATCCTGGGCATGGGTGGCATCCGAACCGGACTCGATGCACTCGAGTTCGTTCTGGCTGGTGCTAGTGCGGTGAGTGTGGGTACGGCGACATTCAACGATCCGTCGGCACCCGCGCGGGTTGCGCATGAACTGGCCGTGGCACTGGCTGAACGTGGATTCGAGCGGTTTGAAGATGCCATCGGTTACGCCCATCGAACGCCAGAACCCCATGCTGCGCCCGGTGGTGTTGTGGCGGTACACCCGGTGAATCCGGAAGACGATATTGCCGACGGGGACATCCGTGGCGGAGTTGAAGGATGACCGTGTCTGCACCCATCGCAGTAGCCCTTGATGGTCCGAACCTCGAGACCGTCGTTACCTGGGCGCGCAGTACAGGCCCTTTTGTGTCGACGATGAAGATCGGACTTGAGACGTACTTGCGCGATGGTGATCAAGCGGTTCATTCGGTGCGCGAAGCGTCGGGTGGCCGCGATGTCTTCCTCGACTTAAAACTTCATGACATTCCAAACACTGTGGCAGGGGCAGCTCGGTCGATCGCCCATCTGCAGCCGACCTACCTGACCGTTCATGCCAGCGGTGGTGCAGCCATGATCGCTGCTGCCGTTGAAGCACTTCCTGAAACCAAAATCACGGCCGTCACCATCTTGACCTCACTTGATGAGGCCACGTTGGACTCGGTCGGTATGCGCGGCCCGGCATTAGATGCGGCCTGCCGTCTGGCCGAGTTAGCGGTGGGTGCCGGTGCCAGGGCGATTGTGTGTTCTCCGCAGGAAGTTGCTGCCATTCGCGGTGTCGTTCCTGCCGAGATCGTGCTCATTACCCCTGGTGTGCGCCCTGCCGGGGCCGCGTTGGGTGACCAAGCTCGCGTTGCAACTCCCGAGCAGGCATTGGCAGATGGTGCCGATTTGTTGGTTATTGGTCGGCCAATTACGGCTGCAGAAGATCCTGCACGTGCGGCAGAACAGCTATCGCGCGGTCTCATTTCTTAGATCAAGTTTTGTTAAACATTGATTTCTTCTTCAGAGTTGCTTTCAGGCAGCCCGTCATCTCGCTAGGGTCAGCGTCGAGCATGTTTCTACGAGAGGACACACAGTGGCGTTACCACCCCTCACGCCAGAGCAGCGGGCAGCTGCGCTCGAGAAGGCAGCCGAAGCACGACGCGTCCGCGCCGAGGTGAAGAACCGCCTCAAACGATCGGGCGCATCCATTGCGGACGTCATCACCTCTGGTCAGACCGACGACATCATCGGCAAGATGAAGGTGTCGGCGCTCCTTGAATCCATGCCCGGTGTTGGCAAGGTTCGCGCTGCAGAAATCATGGAGCGTTTGAATATTGCGTCAAACCGGCGTGTTCGCGGACTTGGTACGCACCAGGCCGCGGCACTGGCTAAGGAGTTTTCGGCCTGAGCGCTCGTCTAAGTGTTGTCTCGGGTCCGTCCGGAGTCGGCAAGAGCACGGTAGTGGCACAGGTCTGTCACGATCGACCGGATATCTGGTTGTCCGTGTCTGCCACAACCCGTTCGGCTCGGCCAGGCGAAGTACCTGGTGAGCATTACGTGTTTCTGAGTCGACCCGAATTTGAACAGCTCATCGCGGCTGGTGAATTCTTGGAATATGCCGAATTCGCGGGAAATCTTTATGGGACGCCGAGAAAAGCCGTTCAAGATCGTTTATCGGCGGGTCAACCTGTGATACTCGAGATTGAGCTTCAGGGCGCACGCCAGGTGAAAGCGGCGATGCCCGAGGCGCAGTTGGTGTTTATTGCACCCCCGTCCTGGGATGAGTTGGTCCGGCGCCTGACCAACCGAGCAACCGAATCAGCCGACGTCATCGCAGCTCGTCTGGAAACCGCGCAGGAGGAATTGGCTGCCCAAGCCGAATTCGACCACGTCGTGGTGAACACGTCGGTTCAGCAAGCGGCGCAAGCCTTGATAGAGTTAATCCAACGAGACGGCTGATCGCCCTCGGGCTTTGCCCGCGATGAGATTGCCGTCACCGGACAGGAATCGCCTGTGCCGGACATTTCGACTGAAAGGCGCCCACGTGTCTGGCACTGCGTCTGCCCCTGAGGGCATCACCAATCCGCCGATCGACGACTTGCTTGAGGCGACCGACTCCAAGTATTCGCTGGTGATTTACGCGTCAAAGCGTGCTCGCCAGATCAATGCGTACTACTCGCAACTCGGTGAAGGCCTGCTTGAATACGTCGGCCCGCTCGTTGAGACGCACGTCCAGGAAAAGCCGCTGTCGATCGCTATGCGTGAGATCAATGCCGGCCTCCTGAGCAGCGTGCCCATCGATCCGGAATCCCCGGACGCCGCGTTCGTCTCGTGATCATGAGCGACGATCCCGTCGCCGACGCCCCACCTTCGGTGGTCTTGGGCGTTGGTGGCGGGATCGCCGCGTATAAGGCCGCTGAATTACTGCGCCGACTGCGCGCACATGGACTTGATGTGACGGTCGTACCGACGCGGGCCGCCCTGCGATTTGTGGGGGAGCCAACGTGGTCGGCTTTGTCGGGCAAGCCGGTCAGTGCTGAGGTGTGGGACGACGTACACGACGTGCCACATGTTCGGCTGGGTCAACAAGCGTCTCTGGTCGTGGTGGCACCCGCTACCGCAGATCTGCTCGCACGTGCTGCCCACGGCCTTGCTGACGACCTGCTAGGAAACGTTCTTTTGACGGCGTCCTGCCCCATCGTGATGGCTCCGGCGATGCACACTGAAATGTGGGAGCACGGGGCGACCCAGGCCAATGTCGCGACCCTGAGGTCACGAGGCATCATCGTGCTTGACCCAGCGGTTGGGCGGCTAACCGGGGCCGACTCAGGGCCCGGACGCCTCCCCGAGCCCGACGTCATCGCCGAGGTCTGTTTCGCAGTGCTTTCCGGCAGTAAGGCCGATCTTGTCGGGAAGAGATTTGTGGTTTCGGCCGGTGGTACTCGAGAGGCATTGGATCCGGTTCGCTATCTCGGTAACCGCAGTAGTGGCAAGCAGGGTTATGCGATTGCCGCGGCGGCGATTGCCCGTGGGGCTCAGGTCACGCTGGTGTCAGCGAACGTCAACCTTCCGGCTCCCGCTGGAAGCACTGTGGTGCCGGTTCAATCGGCGCAGGAGCTGCTGGTCGAAATGGTCAATCGATCCACCGATTGCGATGTCATTGTGATGGCCGCGGCCGTTGCTGACTTTCGCCCCAGCACGGTCTCTGAGCACAAAATCAAGAAGCACGACGACGGTGCATCCCCGACGATTGAGCTTGAGCGCACCACGGATGTACTCGCAGAACTTGTGACGGGTCGCGGTGACGCTACGCGGCCCGTAATCGTTGGCTTCGCGGCCGAGACCGGCGATCAACACGGTGACGTTCTTGAGCACGGCAAAGCAAAATTGCGACGTAAGGGATGTGATCTTCTCGTCGTCAATGATGTGAGTGACGGTAAAGTCTTTGGCCGCGATCAGAACGAGGTAGTCATCCTCACCGCACAGGGTGGATTGATCGAGGTGCCGTCGTCGTCGAAGGCTCAGATCGCCGATCGTGTTGTCGACACCATCGTTTCGACCCTGAACCTCGATCGCTGATCGCGCTGATCTAAAACCAGACGCCACAGGTGATCGGCGTGAAACTTCCTCGTGTACACCCGTTAGACTGAACCAGATTTTACGTCTATCAAGGAGCGAGTCCGTTGGCCCGTCGGCTGTTTACCTCAGAATCTGTGACCGAGGGGCACCCAGACAAGATCGCTGATCAGATCAGCGACACGATTCTGGATGCCATGCTGAAGGAAGACCCACGCAGTCGGGTGGCGTGTGAAACCCTGATTACCACCGGCCAGGTTCATATCGCTGGTGAAGTGACGACCTCCGGTTGGGTTGACATTCCGAGTCTGGTTCGCGAGCGCATCCTTGAGATCGGTTACGACTCAAGTAAGAAGGGCTTCGACGGCGGTTCATGTGGCGTCAGCGTGTCTATCGGGTCGCAGAGCCCGGACATTGCCCAGGGCGTCGACGATGCAATCGAAGAGCGTGAGGGTCACTCCGAAGATGCTCTCGACCGTCAGGGTGCGGGCGATCAAGGTCTGATGTTTGGCTACGCCTGCGATGACACTCCTGAATTGATGCCGCTGCCTATTCATCTGGCGCACAACCTTGCCCGCCGGCTTGCTGCGGTGCGCAAGGACGGATCGATTCCGTACCTGCGTCCCGATGGCAAGACTCAGGTCACCATTGAGTACGACGATAACGACAAGGCCGTTCGTCTGGACACCGTTGTGGTGTCGACTCAGCACGCAGCTGATATCGATCTGGCCACCTTGCTGACGCCGGATATTGCTGAATTGGTCGTTGGCCCCGAGGTTGCCGGCCTCGGTATCGAAACCGAGGGCTTCCGTCTTCTGGTCAACCCAACGGGCCGCTTTGAAATTGGTGGGCCCATGGGTGACGCTGGTTTGACCGGACGCAAAATCATCGTCGACACCTATGGTGGAATGGCCCGCCACGGTGGTGGTGCGTTCTCTGGTAAAGACCCGTCGAAGGTTGACCGCTCTGCGGCATATGCGATGCGCTGGGTGGCCAAGAACGTTGTAGCTTCGGGCCTTGCTCGTCGCTGTGAAGTTCAGGTGGCCTATGCGATTGGTAAGGCACATCCGGTGGGTGTGTTCGTCGAGACCTTTGGCACGGGCGTCAAGGCTGACTCGGACATCCAATCTGCGGTGCTCGAGGTGTTCGATCTGCGTCCGGCAGCGATCATCCGTGATCTTGACCTACTTCGTCCGATCTACGCGCAGACGGCTGCCTACGGCCACTTTGGTCGTGAGCTACCGGACTTCACCTGGGAGCGCACGGATCGTGCCGACGCTCTGCGGGCCGCAGCGGGTATCTAGCCTGGCCTTCGCGAGTCGGGGTTAGCGACCGGGTTTTCGTGTTCTTGAGGCACCGCACTGGTGGCTCGTGGCTCCGTGATCGGCGCGACTACGTCGGTACGGCGTTGGAAGTTCAGGTGCAATGGTGGGTTCGACACCTGAACCTCGGTGATGCGACGCATGTTTGTGGGTGCATACCTCCAATGACAGTGTCATCGTGTACAACTTTGGAGTGGACATCGAAAACGAGCAACTAGCGCTCGTGGCACGTTCGATCCGTAAAACTAAAGCCAAACCTGTACCGGAACCGGCCCTCATTGACCCGGTTGCGCGGGTGATGGTCGATATCTCCCTTCCTCACCTGGATCGACCATTCGACTATCTCGTCCCGGAAGCCATGTCGCAGACGGCCGTGCCAGGTGTGCGGGTTCGCGTCCGTTTCTCCGGTTCTCTGGTCGACGGTTGGATTCTCGAACGTTGTGCGGCCTCGGATCACTCAGGGCGACTTGAGCGGATAGCCAAGGTGGTCAGTCCGGAGCCGGCGCTTACTCCACAGATCTTGAGGCTGTGTCGCGACGTGGCCGACTACTACGCCGGCACGCTGCCGGATGTTGTTCGGGCTGCTGTTCCGACGCGTCATGCAGCCGCCGAAGCGGCCCTGGCCGCGAAGCCAGCACCCGAACACCCTGCGCTGCCCCCGATACCTGAATCCACGTCGTGGAGCCGATACACGGGGGGACCGGCTCTGCTTTCTCGACTGGTCATGGGTGATCCATACTCGCCGACAACTCCTGGCCCCCGAGCGGTGTGGGTTGCAGCAGCGGCGACTGATCCAGCCGAGCAGATCCGCGAGTTGGCACATACCGCAGCGCTGGCGGGTCGCGGGGTTTTGATCGTCGTGCCGGATGCACGTGATGTAGCACGACTCGACGCCGCTCTCTCGGCCGAATTAGGGCCGCAACAGCATGTTGTCCTGACAGCTGATCTGGGTCCGTCGGTACGTTATAGCGCGTTTTTGCGGATTCGACGTGGAGAGGTTCGCGTTGTCGTGGGTACTCGGGCAGCAGTCTTCGCACCCGTCGCAGATCTGGGGCTCATCGTTCTGTGGGATGACAGCGACGACTCGCACGCAGAACCACATGCCCCGTACTGGCATGCTCGTGAAGTTCTGGTGATGCGGGCAAATACGACGGGCTCTGCCATGGTGGTGGGATCAACCTCGCGCTCCGTCGAAGCCGCAGCCCTGGTGAGTTCCGGGTGGGCGCGCAATGTTGTCGAGCCGCGAACGGCTGCCCGTGCATCTGCACCGCGCATCATCACTATTGGTGGTGACGTCGAGCAAGCGCGCGATGAAGCGGCGATGACAGCCCGGTTGCCCAACATCGCCTGGCAGACAGCAAAACGAGGTTTAGAAGTGGGCCCGGTGTTGGTGCAAGTGCCACGACGCGGATACGTGCCTAGCCTTTCCTGTCAGACCTGTCGACGTGCGGCCACCTGTAGCAGTTGTCACGGTCCGGTTGGGGTCACCAGCGGTAGTGCGATTGCCGCATGTACGTGGTGTGGTCGGTTGGCGGGGGATTGGGTGTGCCCGAGTTGTAAGGGCCGTGCGCTGCGTGCCATGTCCTTCGGGGAACGCCGAACGGCTGAAGAACTTGGCCGAGCATTCCCCGGTGTGGTTGTTCGAACCTCGGGTCGTGACTCGTCCGGCGCTGGTGTTCTCGACGAGGTGGACGACGCGCCTGCCCTGATCGTGGCAACACCTGGTGCAGAGCCGCGAGTTGCTGGGGGCTACGCAGCAGCGCTACTTCTCGACGGACGCGTGATGCTCGACCGTCCTGATCTGCGGGCAGCGCAAGAGGCGGTCAGTCGATGGTTCGCTGCCATCTCACTGGTACGAAGTGCTAACGACGGCGGGGCTGTCGTGCTGGTGGCAGACCCAACACTTGCTGCGGTTCAAGCGATTGTCCGTAACGACCCGGTTGGTTTCTCGGATCGTGAATTGATGGAGCGCGATGCTGTTCGGCTGCCTCCGCATTATCGGGTGGCTGAGTTAACTGGGCAGCAGCGTGACATTGCCGATCTCATTGCTCAGGCAAAGCTTCCGGCCCATGCTCAGGTTCTGGGACCGGTTCCGGTGCCCGTGTCTAGATCGAAGCGTCCCGTGCCGGGAGAAGCCGTTGTGCGGGCACTGGTGGTCGTACCGTCGGCGGTTGGATCGGAGCTCTCCGCGGCACTTGCTGCCGGGTCGGCGGTCCGAAGTGCGCGCAAAGAGGGTGCGCCCGTCACCGTTCGCATTGACCCCATCGTCCTTGGCTAGTGGAGTTATGAACTACCGTCGCCTAGTGGCGTTGCATGGGTGTGCACTCCGGCCCGTCGACGGGCTCTAGACTGGGGGAGTTCGTACGGTCGCGCGGAAATCAGGCGCCACCACTTAGTCGAGTTGATGTTCAAGGAGTAACGCGAGTGGCCGTCAAGCCCATCCGATTGTTCGGGGATCCTGTCCTGACAACTCCGGCTGCCGCCGTGGAGACGTTCGACAAGGAATTGCGCAAGTTAGTCAAGGACCTCACCGACACGATGCTTGATGCTCCGGGTTCGGGATTGGCTGCACCGCAACTCGGGGTGAGTTTGCGGGTTTTTACCTATGACGTTGACGATGAGATTGGCCATTTGATCAATCCGACGTTGGACCTCTCCGACGACATGGTCGAAGGTGACGAAGGGTGCCTGTCGTTGCCCAACCTTGCGTTCAACACCCGTCGGTCACGTCGTGTGGTTGCCAAGGGTATGAACATGTGGGGTGAACCCGTCGTCCTAGAAGGTACCGATTGGCTGGCGCGCTGTGTGCAGCATGAGACCGATCACCTCGACGGGATCATGTTTATCGATCGGCTCGACGTTGAGACGCGTAAAGAGGCCATGAAGGCGATCCGTGAGGCCGAATGGTTTGGCGACAATGCCCCCGTAGTGAAACTTTCACCCCATTCAATTTCCGAAAAATGGCTGTGAACGGCCACTGATGCGTCTGGTTTTCGCCGGGACACCGGATACGGCGTTACCGTCGCTTGAAGCACTTGTGCAGTCAGCGCATCATATCGCGGCGGTGGTAACGCGACCGGCGGCACCGTCCGGACGTGGGCGGGTGCTCACACGGTCACCCGTCGCGGCCAGGGCCGAGGAATTGGGCATTCCCGTCCTGACTCCAGGCACTCCGACTGACCCCGAATTCCTCGCGGAGTTGGCCGCACTCGAGCCTGACTGCTGTCCGGTAGTGGCATATGGCGGACTGCTGCCGAAGGCAGCACTGGATATCCCAACCCGAGGCTGGGTCAATCTGCACTTTTCGATTCTTCCGGTGTGGCGTGGTGCTGCACCGGTTCAACATGCGATTTGGCATGGTGACGATGTCACCGGGGCTACCACCTTCTTGCTCGACGAGGGACTCGACACTGGCCCGGTTCTTGGTGTCGTCACCGAATCAATTCGCCCAACGGATACGTCAGGTGAATTGCTCGCGCGGTTGGCGGAGACCGGTGCGCACCTACTTGTCTCCACTCTCGATGCGTTGGCGGTTGGCGCACTTGTACCCGTCGCCCAAAGTGGCGATCTGGCCAGCCATGCTCCGAAGTTGACGGTGGCCGATGCGCGTATCGATTGGGCTGCGCCAGCGCTGGGAATTGATCGTAAAATTCGAGCGTGCACGCCGGACCCGGGTGCATGGACGACATTCCGCGATGAACGACTTGGGCTTGGCCCGGTGCGCATTGAGCCGCATGCACCAGATTCGCAGGAACTCGCACCCGGTGCGATCGTCGTTGAAAAGTCTCGGATTCTTGTCGGTACTGCTACGGGCCCTGTGGTTTTGGGTGACGTGAGGCCTGCCGGCAAGAAACTCATGAGCGCATCTGACTGGGCGCGCGGTGTTCGCATCGATCAGGGCGAGATGGTGTTGTGATGGAACCTTCAGAGGGCAGCGGAAATCGTCCCGTGCAATGGCGTGCTGATCGGCGTGCTGCCGATCCGGTACGCATGGTGGCTTACGAAGTTTTGCAGGCCGTGACCGAAGAGCAGGCGTACTCGAATCTCGTTCTGCCGGTAGTCATCCGCGAAGCTGAACTGCAGGGCCGCGATGCTGCGTTCGCGACAAATCTCACGTACGGAACTTTGCGTTGGCAGGGTCTACTTGATGCGGTTATCGCGTCTGCAAGTTCGCGTCCGCTTAGCGAGGTCGACCCACATGTGTTGACCCTGCTTCGACTGGGTGCCTTTCAAATGATGTTCATGAGAGTGCCACCCCATGCTGCGGTTGCCGAGACCGTTCAACTAACCCGCGTAGTTGCGGGGGAATCACGCACGAAGTTCGTCAACGCAATCATGCGGCGCATCGGTGAACGCAGTGTTGACGAGTGGATTGCTTTGGTATCGCCCGATGCATCTATAGATCCCGTTGCGCATCTGTCAGTAGCGCAGTCACATCCGCAGTGGGTTGTGCGGGCTCTGCAAGAATCACTGTCGGCTTGGCGACGGAATCAAGGTCAGCCCGCTGCCACGTGGATGGAGGTCGAAGACCTCCTCATCACCAACAATGAACCGGCTGACGTGACTCTCGCGGCACGACCCGGTCGAGCGGATGCAGGCGAGATCGCTCGTCGCTACAACGCAGACCCTGGCCGGTATTCGCCGTATGCCGTCACCCTCGGTTTCGGTGCACCGTCTGAACTTCCCGAAGTGCGTTCGGGTGACGTTGGTGTTCAAGATGAGGGCAGCCAACTCGTCGCTCTTGCCCTGAGTCGGGCGCAGTCATCTGGTCCCGATCGGTTGTGGCTCGACATGGCCGCGGGCCCGGGTGGTAAGGCGGCGTTGCTGGCTGGGATCGGTGCGGAACGGGGGGCTCGCCTCGTCGCCTCGGATCGATCGGAGCACCGCGCATTCCTCGTTGCCCAAACACTGGCGGGTTCGCCTGGCGATCATGTGACGGTGGTTGCTGACGGCCGCGAGGGCCCATGGTCACCGGGTGTTTTTGACCGGATCCTTCTCGATGCTCCGTGCACTGGGCTAGGCGTCATTCGTCGTCGACCCGAGTCACGCTGGCGTCGCTCCACCGCCGACGTGGCGGCGTTGGCTGGCTTGCAACGTGAACTTCTCACTTCCGCACTGTCGGCGGTGCGAGTGGGTGGGATTGTCGGGTACGCGACCTGTTCACCGCATCTTGCCGAAACGGAGATCGTTGTCGACGATGTGTGCGCCGGATTCCCCGTTGAGCGAATCGACGTTCGAGAACTGCTTCCTGAGGTGAGCGATCTCGGCGCCGGTCCGGATCTTAGGCTATGGCCGCACATCCACGGAACCGACGGAATGTACCTCGCGTTGCTGCGCCGGCTCTGAATCGGTCTGCACTTCCGGAAGGTTAGGAAACTCAATCGGACCGGGGTCAGTTGTGACCGCGACAACTCTGTTGCGTCCCGATCGCTTGGCTTCGTGAACGGCGCGGTCGGCGGCATCACGCACCTCATGCAAGCCTGGGCTCTGGATCGTGTCCGCCACGCCGATGCTGACGGTGACCTTCAGATCCGGCGCGACGAGATGCCAGGGATGCTCTTGTACAGCACGACGAATTCGTTCAGCTGCAAAGGCGGCTTGTTCCACGGTGTTTTCGGGCATCGCGATCAAGAACTCTTCGCCACCGTGTCGAGTGACGCGATCTGATGATCGTGTCACCTCGATGAGGATCGCAGAGAACTGGCGTAGAACCTCGTCACCCACCTCGTAGCTGTAGCCATCGTTGATGAGCTTGAAGTTGTCGACGTCGGCCAAAGCAACGGCCACAGGATGGTTGTAACGCTCGCCTGTAGCGATCATGATCGGAAGCTCGTGATCAGAGAATCGTCGGTTGTGTAGACCTGTTAGCGGATCTCGAACTGCGTTTTCAGCCAACTCGCCAATCAACTGGCGTTGCTGCGAAAGCGCCTGCTGGAGTTCGTCAGTGCGTTCGGCAACGCGCCTTTCAAGGTCAGCATTGAGTTGCGCCAAAGCTCGCGTGGATTTATCGGCGCGCTTCATTTCCTGGCGAAGGCCACTGACTCCGAGCAGAGCAGAGAGCAGGATGGCGCACAGAAGCGCGGACATGCACAGAATTATTTCTGCGGTTGTGATGGGGACTTTGGGTGGGAAAGCCACAGTGCACCCGACGCCCACCACAACGGAAAGTGCGGCTACCGCAACGATTCCACGTGGAGGAAGCATTGCGCCCGCCAGAGCCACGGGAGCCAGGATTAAAAGTGCGCCTAGGCGTGCATCTTGATGTGTGGCCATCCCTACCGCTTGACCGATGGGTGGGACGATGAAGAACAGCGCAAGGCCGAGGTTCACGCGCCCCGATTTGATCAGAACGATGGCCAGACCGCTTGCCAATGTGACACCCAGGAGTGTCAGGGCGACGTCGGACGATCCCGAGATGTAATTTAAGAACGTCAGGACGACTACCGCAATCAGGACTCCGGTGAGTACCAGAAGGGCGTTGTGTGCTCGCCATCGAAGGTCAGAGTTCTCAGTGTCGATGGAAAAGAAGCCCGTACGCGTTGTTGTCGTCATCTGGCTCCTCCTACCTGGTGCTCGGCTCGACACGGTCAGCCTAACCTAATTGATCTTACACTGTGTATGCACACTGACACACAGAGTGACCTCGGTATGTCGCACGTATAACTCCGCAGGCCGGCCTATCGTTCCCACTAGCCTTATCGGCATGGGAATCCAGATTTCACCAAGTATTTTGTCTGCAGATTTTGCCAATCTGGCCGCCGAGTGTGAGCGGGTGGCAGGAGCCGCGGACTTGCTACACGTGGATGTCATGGACAACCACTTCGTTCCCAATCTGACGCTGGGTCTGCCCGTCGTCGAGCGTTTGCTCGCAGCGGTGAGTACTCCAGTTGACTGCCATCTCATGATTGAAGACCCCGATCGTTGGGCTCCAGCCTATGCCGAGGCGGGCGCAGCCTCTGTGACATTCCACGTCGAGGCCGCTGCGGCGCCCATTCGCCTGGCTCGGGCTTTGCGCTCGGCGGGAAGTCGAGCGGGGATGGCCCTGAAGCCGGCGACCCCAGTCGAGCCATATGCCGATCTACTTCCAGAGTTGGACATGTTGCTCATCATGACCGTTGAGCCGGGATTCGGCGGTCAGAAGTTTCTTGATGTCGTGGTGCCCAAGATCCGACGTGCCCGCGAGCTCATTAAGGGTCGTGACCTCGACGTGTGGTTGCAGGTTGATGGCGGTGTGTCAGCGCAAACGATCGAAATCTGTGCCGAGGCCGGTGCTGACGTTTTCGTTGCAGGGAATTCGGTTTACGGAGCTGCTGACCCGGCTGAGGCAATCCGCAAGTTGAATGAGTTGGCCTCGAACGCAACTGCGTCCAGTTGGTGGTGTCACTAATACCTCGGCCACGTCACTCGATTGGCCATGGGTCGATGACGTCGAATTGCGTGGTGCCGTTACACTTGGAGAGTACGAGCAACTGCTCGCGCGTCCCGGGGTCGGTGTAATTCCGAACCGGCGGTGTAGCCCGCGACCCGACTACCTCGTGTAGTCGGTGGATTCGGTCAACCGCGTTCGCTAGAACGTGGCCATCCGAAGCCGACGGTTAAAGTCCGGATGGGAGGCGACGCGCGCGGTCTGTGATCGGCGTGCGCATCCGCGTAGGTCGACGCTGCCACGCGACGCTTCCGCCGGGTCACGAGTTGACCGAAGGACGGACCATGACGGCGCTTCCACATGAGATCGACGCAATGCGTCGCGCTCTGGAACTCGCCGCTGCCCCCGATGTTCAATTCCGCGGTAACCCTCGCGTTGGCGCAGTTATCCTTTCGCCCGATGGCAACCTGATTGGTGAAGGTGCCCACCGGGGCGCAGGTACACCGCATGCTGAGGTTGATGCGTTGGCTAGCGCATCAGGGTCGACTGTGGGTTCCACGGCTGTCGTGACCCTTGAGCCATGCGCTCATGTGGGGCGGACCGGCCCTTGTGTTGATGCGCTGCTTGCAGCTGGAATCGCCCGCGTGGTCTTTGCCCAGTCCGATCCCAATGTCATTGCATCCGGTGGCGCGCAACGGCTTCGTGATGCAGGTGTAGAGGTTGTCAGCGAGGTGCTGTCAACGCAATCGTCACGGCTCAATCAGGCGTGGACGTATGCGGTCACTCGTGGTCGTCCCTATGTCACGTGGAAAGTTGCAACGACGCTCGATGGACGAATTGCCGCCGCTGACCGAACGAGTCGTTGGATCACCAGTGAGGAGTCTCGCGTGGATGTACATGAATTCCGCCGCAGCGTTGACGCCGTGCTTGTGGGACGTGGCACGGTCTTGGCGGACGATCCACAGTTGACCGTGCGCGAGGGTTCGCACGTGCTCGATCCTGAATTTCAGCCGCTACGAGTCGTGATGGGGGAGGGTGAACTAGACCAAGGTCTGCGCATCTTCGATGAGACGGCTGAAACGCTGTGGCTCCGAACGCATTCGGTTGACGAAGCGCTGTCCACTCTGCACGAGCGCGGTTTACGGCACGTGATGCTGGAGGGTGGACCAACTCTGGCATCGGCGTTCTTGGCTGCCGGAGCAGTTAACGCAGTTCGCTGGTACACCGCTCCGGCGATTCTCGGTGCGGGCCATCATGCGGTCGGCGATTTCGGCGTCGGATCGATCGGTGAGATGTGTCGCCTTACTCAGACTGAGGTGACGCTCATGGGTGTCGACGTTCGTATCACGGGTCTTATGTCATCTGCACACACCGATAGTTCGAGGGAGAAGTTCTGATGTTCACCGGAATCGTCGAGGAGTTAGGCACGGTGGTTGCTATTGAGCCGCTTGCAGACTCTGCCCGCATTCGGATCGAGGGCCCCCTGGTGACCTCCGACGCAGTTCATGGGGCGTCGATTGCGGTCAACGGCGTCTGCCTGACCGTGGTCGAGTTTGGCGAAGGACAGTTCACTGCAGACGTAATGAACGAGACCTTGAAGAGATCGTCCCTTGGTCAGCTCAACCAGGGATCCAGGGTGAATCTTGAACGTCCAGTAACTCTTGACGCACGCCTCGGTGGGCATTTGGTTCAGGGTCACGTGGATGGCACGGGGCACATCGTCAGTCGTATCCCGAGCGAGAACTGGGAGCTCGTGCGCGTCTCACTTCCGGATGAACTTGGTCGGTACGTGGTTGAGAAGGGCTCCATTACCGTGGATGGAGTTTCGTTGACTGTGGTGGATGCTGAACGTGATTCGTTCACTGTCTCCCTGATTCCGACCACCCTGGAGTTGACCACTTTGGGGCATAAGACCGTTGGGGATCCGGTGAATCTCGAGGTAGATGTTGTCGCAAAATATGTTGAGCGCATGATGCAGTGGAGGACTCAGTGAGCGCGTCTGAATCAGATCAATACGCAGGTATCCGACTCGATTCGATTGAGGATGCGATAGCCGCGATCCGCGAGGGTAAGAGCGTCGTCGTTGTCGATGATGAGGATCGAGAGAACGAAGGTGACCTGATTTTTGCTGCCCAGCGTGCAACGCCTGAACAGGTGGCTTTCATGATTCGTTGGACGAGTGGCTACATCTGCGTCGCCATGCCAGGGCGTGACCTCGACCGGCTCGGGTTGCCCCCTATGACGATGGTCAATGAAGACCGCAAGGGGACTGCGTATGCCGTCACCGTTGATGCTCGCGATGTAAAGGCCACCGGGATCAGTGCGGAGGATCGTGCTCGGACAATCAAAGTGTTGGCCGACACAGCAACGGAGCCGCGGGATCTCACGCGACCGGGTCACGTCCTTCCTTTGCGAGCGATGGAAGGTGGGGTACTACGTCGCGCTGGACATACTGAAGCGACGGTTGACCTCGCTCGTTTAGCTGGTCTCACCTCGGCGGGTGCCCTGTGCGAACTCGTGAACGAGGACGGTTCGATGATGCGTGCACCACAGTGTCGTGAATTTGCTGACACGCATGGCCTGCTCATGATTTCCATTGCTGACCTCATCGAGTACATCCGTCGTACCGAACGACAGGTGGATCGCATCACTGAAACGCGGTTGCCGCTTGAGCTGGGCGAATTCCGTGCTGTTGGTTACCGATCCCGCCTTGACGCGGTTGAACACGTCGCCATGGTGTACGGCGATATTGGTGATGGCGAGGACATCTTGGTCCGCGTCCACTCCGAATGTCTCACCGGTGATGTTTTCGGCTCTCGACGTTGTGACTGCGGCCCGCAGTTGCACACAGCACTTGCTCGCGTCCAGGCTGAAGGCCGCGGAGTTGTGCTTTACATGCGTGGCCACGAAGGACGGGGGATCGGCCTGCTGCACAAACTTCAGGCATATGCCCTTCAAGATGCTGGCGCAGATACCGTTGATGCGAATCTCGAGTTGGGCCTGCCTGCAGATGCACGCGACTACGGTACGGGAGCGCAGATTTTGGCCGATCTTGGTGTGAAGACAATGCGACTGCTCACGAACAATCCGGCTAAGCGAGCGGGTTTGGACGGCTACGGACTATCGATTGTTGGTCGCGTTCCATTAGAGATAACGCCCAATGCCGATAACCTCGAATATCTACGGACGAAGCGTGACCGGATGGGCCATGACCTACCGATGGACATGGACCTTGTACACGAAGACGACCTAACCGAAGACATTCCGATGGAAGGAATCACCTCATGAGCGGCAGCGGTGCACCATCGTTTTCTGGAACCCGTGCGGAAGGTCTTCGCGTCACGGTCGTTGCGTCGTCGTGGCATGACGTGGTGATGGGTGGGCTGGTCGATAGTGCGGTGCGCACACTCCAGGAGATGGGCGCCGACTACGAGGTGATCCGGGTACCGGGGGCTTTCGAGCTGCCTGTTGTGGCGAAGTTAGCCGCGGCATCGGCCGATGCAGTGGTGGCACTTGGTGTGGTGATTCGTGGCGGAACCCCACATTTCGAGTACGTCTGCCAGGCGGCCACTGATGGATTGAGCCGGGTTGCCATCGATACGGGGGTACCCGTGGGGTTCGGCCTGTTGACCTGTGACAACGACGAGCAAGCGATCGCTCGCGCAGGATTCCCTGACTCGTCGGAGGACAAGGGACGTGAAGCAGTTGAGGCTGCTGTGGCAACGGCGTTGACCCTGCGATCGATGGCCCCCAAGGGTTCCGTAGGCTTTAGCGCGTGAAGACGTTTGAAGAATTACACAATGAGCTGTTGACCAAGTGGGCCGAGAAGGATGTGGATTCGTCCACAGTTGATCGGCTTAATGCTGGTGTGCATGAAGTAGGCAAGAAGGTTCTCGAAGAAGCTGCCGAAGCATGGATGGCCGCTGAATACGAGGGCTCCGCGCGAACGGCGGAGGAAATCGCTCAATTGCTGTACCACACGCAGGTGTTGATGATTGCTGCCGACGTTTCGATTGAGGACGTTTACCGCCATCTGTAGCGGTGCCCTAGGGCGCCGCGTCACTGGCTAACCGTTCGTCCTATCGAGGAGTTGTCATGCTCAGAGTTGCCGTACCTAACAAGGGCCAGTTGTCCGATCCGGCCCGACTGATGCTTCGTGAAGCGGGCTACCCGGCCGCACACGATGCGCGCGAGTTGGTTGTTCAAGACCCAGAAAACGATGTCGAATTCTTTTTCCTTCGTCCGCGTGACATTGCTACGTATGTCGGGGCGGGACAGCTAGACATCGGAATCACTGGTCTTGATCTGCTCCTTGATTCGGGTTCATCAGCGAACGTGATCCTTGACTTGGGTTTTGGTCCGTCCACGTTCAGATTCGCGGCCCCCATTGGTGCTGCGACGAGCCTGCAGGACTTGCAAGGTAAGCGCATTGCCACGGCGTATCCCGGCCTCCTAGAAATCAAATTGGCCGAGCTTGGATTGCCGGCCACGATCGTCAAACTCGATGGTGCAGTGGAGAATGCGGTACGCCTCGGCGTTGCCGATGCGGTAGCTGACGTCGTTGCCACCGGCACGACGTTGCGTCAGGCGGGCCTGGCAGTGTTGGGCGATCCGATCCTGACGAGTCAAGCGATCCTCATTCAGCGGGCTGATGCTCAACCAGATGTGGCAGTGGATACGTTTACCCGACGGCTGCAAGGCGTGATCGTTGCACGGGCCTACGTGTTAGTCGACTACGACATTCGCGTTGAAAGCGTCGAGGCAGCCTGCGGCATTACCCCAGGAATTGAGTCGCCTACGGTCTCGCCGCTGCACGATAAAGGCTGGGTAGCCGTGCGGGCGATGGTTCCCCGCAAAGAGGTGCATCGAGCAATGGACGAGTTATACGAACTGGGTGCTCGCGGCATCCTCGTCACCGACATCCACGCCTGCCGACTCTAGGACGACGTTGAGCTCACAATTTCAAGGTGCCGAAATACCGGAACCCGAGTTTGCCGGCGACGATGGAACTGCCGATCCTGATCTCGCCGCAGTGCTGCACGGCTGGTGGACAGGTTCCGCTTCCGGATACGACGTCGTTGAGGTTCTGTCCGATCGACGGCTTATGGTGCCGGTCGTGGCCGTTGTCGAGGAAGCAGCGCAGACGCAAAGCGGTCTCACACATGACAAATCCAGTCACATGGCAACAGTGACATTGGTGCAGCCAGACGGACGTCGTGGGCTCTTGGCCTTTACGAGCATGGAGTCGTTAGCGGCCTGGGATCCCCAGGCCCGGGGTATCCCAGCGGGAACTCGCAGGGTTGCGCAGGCCGCGAAACAAGAGTCTGCCGATGCGGTTCTTATCGACGTTGCTGGTCCAGTGCTCTACGCACTCACCGAGCCGGCGCTTTCGGCGGTTGCCGACGGACGTCCCTGGTACCGACCGCATCTCGACCCGGACATACGTGCCGCGGTGACTACGGTGGCGCGCGAGGTCGGGGGATTGGCTACCTACGAGGTCGTCGATGGGTCCCTGCAGAAGCTCGATGTCCTGATCATGTTAGAGATCGAACCGGGTGCTCAGGTTGATTCGGTGGCACAAGCCCTGATGGACCAACTGGCGCAGATAGATGTTGTTCGCGATCGCTGTCCTCGGGGAATTGGCATCGGAGTGCGTGGATTGCCCCGTCCGTCCTGATTTATTGGCCCTGTCCATCTTGGGCGTGTCGCTGGTAAAGCACAGTTCACTTTCGGGAGCATGTTTGATGCATCGTCAAATCGTCGGTGTTGTCATGTCATCACCTCTGGTTGATGTCGTCGAAAGGACAGCTCATGAATTCGCGGAAGCTCATAGCTGAGTTCCTCGGAACCTTCTTCCTCGTGCTGCTCGCAGTCGGCTCTGCGGTTGTCGGGCTTAAGACCAGCGGTGTTCTGGCCGTTGCAATCGGGTTCGGATTCGTCCTGATCTTGGCTGCGTATGCCTTCGGACCTGTCAGCGGTGCCCACGTCAACCCCGCAGTAACTCTCGCGATGGTTATTGGCCGCAAGATGCCGATCGCTGAAGCAGCGGGCTACTGGGTCGTACAGTTCGTCGGCGCTATCGCTGCAGCTGCGGTTTTGAAACTCTTCACGACGAGCTTCGGCGTGACAGATGAAACCGGTGGCCTCGGTAGTAACGGTTACGACAACGGACATATCAACATGGCCGGTGCCTTCGTGCTCGAGGTACTTCTGACCTTTGCCTTCGTGCTGGTCATCCTGCTTGTGACCGACCGTGCGGCCAACGCCACCACGGCTGGCCTAGCTATCGGTGCTGCACTGACGGCCGTGCACCTGGTCGGTATTCCACTGGACGGTACGTCGGTCAACCCGGCCCGCTCCTTCGGTCCCGCCCTCATGGCTGGGGGCA
>CANGPO010000047.1 GCA_947455705.1 Actinomycetota bacterium
CAGAGCGGCAGCGGCCGCAGCAATGGCCAGCGCCAGTGCGAGACCAGCAAAGATGGCCGTGACTTCCTGAGTCTTGATCTCATAGGCGAAATCGTGACTGATCTTGTTGTAGGAAGCGCCAAGTTGATCTGCGGTCTCGGCCGTGAAGGATCGTCCACCGCTGGCCTGAGCGATGTTCTGCATCGCTGCGACGTCAGTGGGGACGGGGATATCTTCACCTTGAATATTGACGGTGCCTTCCTGAGTACCAAAGGCGATGGTGTCGATCGGAACGCCCGCGGCCTTAGCCTCGTTGGCTGCAGTATTGGCCGCTTGGACGGGGCTTTCCAATCCGTCAGACATTGTTGGTGTGCCGTCACTCATGAGAACGATGGCCGCCTGTGCTGGCTTACCTGAGTCACCCTTGGGGATTCCCGCGATCGCTGCCAAAGATGTACGGATCCCTTCGGCCGTCGCGGTGCCACCACCGACACCGAGTGAACTGAGTGCGGAGGTAACAGCCGCGCGATCGGCGGTCGGCGCAACGATGAGTCGCGCAGAACTATCGAAGGTGACGAGCCCGACCTGGACGCCTTCGGGCAAACCTGAGATGAAGGTACGAGCCTGACTCTCCGCTGCTGCCAAACGACTGGGCGCCACATCGGTGGCGGTCATCGACCCAGAGGTGTCAAGGGCGAGCAGGATCGTGGCGCGGTCCTTCGCGACCGGAATCGCCATCGCTGGTTGGGCGAATGCCAGCGTCATCACGACTAGCGCCCCAAGTAAGCCGATGGCAGGGACGTGACGTTGCCAACCAGAGCGCTTGGGTGCCACCGAGTCCAACATCGCCACGTTCGTAAAGCGGGCAACGTTGTTGTGGCGTCGCTGCTGTATGACGACGTAGGCAATGGCAAGAAGGATTGGGGCGATCAAAAAAACGAGTCGCCAACCGGCTAGAAATGTCATCGGGAAACCTGTCCTGAAAGTTGTGACGGCTGCGCACTTCGAGCGCGCGTTGCGGGTGATCGTTGACCGGCAACGAAGGTGACCATGTCGCCAAGCCAGTCGCGATCTGTTGAAAGCTGGAGATAGGTCGCTCCGCCGCTGCGTATTGATTGCTCGACGCTGCGACTTCGTTCGGCAGCGGTGGCTTGAAACTGCTCGCGAAGCTTTCGCGACGAGGTATCGACGTATCTCTGCTGGCCGCTCTCGGGATCAATGACCCCAAGAATTCCGACGTTGGGTAATTCGAATTCCCGTGGATCGATCACGTGCACACAAAGAACGTCATGGCGCTGCGCGAGGCGCCGCACATCGGCCGCCCAATTCGCCGAATCGAGAAAATCAGAAATAACCACAATCCGGCCATGACGACGTGCCGCAGCAGCAACCCACGACAAGCCTGCTGACAGATCGGCACCGTGCGCCGGTTGCTGTTGATGTCGAGGAGTGTCGAAGATCGATGCCAAGGCCGCGGTAAATGCGGTTCGTCCCTGCCGCGCTGGGCGATGTTCAAGCGTGCTTCCGCCTGTCATCACGACACCAATGCGGTTGCCTCCGCTTAACTGCAGCATGCCCGTGGCAGCGGCGGCGCCAAGAACAACGTCTCGCTTTTCACACGTGGTCGTCCCGAAATCAAGGCTCGCCGATCGATCCGCGACGATCCATGTTTCAAGCTCATGCTCAGCTTCGGTTTGTCGCACGTAGGTTTCCGACGACCGAGCTGTCAGATTCCAATCGATCAAACGGGCGTCGTCACCTGGTGCATATTGGCGTGCGTTCGCGCGCTCGCTACCTGGGCCGATTCTTTGTGACGCGTTGTCGCCACTGCTGATTCCGTCGATCTTTCGACGGATGCGCAGTTCGAGTCGACGCAGCACATCTGCACGGCTGGCAACCTCGGATACTGGCACGGAATCAACCGTGCGCATGGTCGTCATCCGGCGCTCCGGTATCCGAACGGTTCGACGATCGTTGGCTGAGCGGGCGCGGCAGGAGCCACGTTGGTGGCCGGTGAGATCTGCGGGGCCTGAACGCGCGAGAGAATCTCGTTCAGCACGTGGTCGGCAGTGATTCCGTCTGCGAGTGCGTCATACGTCAAGGTGATGCGGTGACGTAACACCTCGGGTGCAACATCAAAAATGTCTTGCGGGACGACAAAGCGTCGGCCACGCAGAACAGCCATGGCGCGAGCGGCGGAGATCAAGCCGAGCGTGCCGCGCGGGCTCGCGCCCAGCGAAATGTACGGGGCAAGGTTTTCGAATCCCCATCGAGATGCGTCGCGCGTAGACATGATCAGGCGCACGGCGTAGTCCTGAACTGCGTGGTGAACGAATACCTCATCAACCATCCTCTGAAGCTCACGCAACTGATCGGTGGTCAGGACAGTTTCGGCCTGAGGTCGAGCTGCCCCCATCCGCGTCGCGATCGCCGTCTCCTCCTGGTACGACGGCTGAGGAACGAGCACATGCATGAGGAAGCGGTCTCGCTGTGCCTCAGGAAGTGCGTAAACGCCTTCTGATTCGATCGGATTCTGGGTGGCCAGAACGATGAATGGATCCGGAAGTGGACGGGTGTGGCCACCGATGCTGACCTGACGCTCCGACATCGCCTCGAGCAGAGCCGACTGAACCTTTGCTGGTGCGCGGTTAATTTCGTCTGCGAGTACGAGGTTCGCAAAGATCGGACCCCACTCAATGTCGAAGTCTTCGCGGGTCGGACGCCAGATACGAGTACCGACGAGGTCTGCGGGTACGAGATCGGGAGTGAACTGGATGCGGGTCATCGATCCGCCCAGTGCCTTGGCTGTTGTGGAGGCGGTGAGTGTCTTGGCAAGCCCGGGGTAACCCTCGATGAGGCAGTGGCCGTTGGCTAGCAGACAGACGAGCACGCGCTCGACAAGTCGATCCTGGCCAACGACAACCTTCTTCACTTGGTAAAGCGCATCCTGCAAGAGGCGGGCGGCCTCAGCTTGGGGGTCAACCGATGCGGTACCGGGGTACGGATTTTGTGTCGATGAGATAGGTGCGGGGCTGGGCGTTTCGGGTGTTGATGGTTGTGTCATGGTCAAACTCCTTGAAAGTTAAGTGGTGAGGGGTTGTGTTCGAGTTGTTAGCCGACTGGTCCGGAGCCGAAGGTGACGTCTTGGGTGTGTGAGGCACCGCGTACGTCGGTCCACGTGATCGGCACGGTGTCACCAGGGTGATGTGGGGCAATGAGGTCTCGCAGGCTGGTGTTGTCAGTAACGGTCGCGCCACCGATCTCGGTGATCACGTCGCCAGCGACCAGGCCTGCCTTAGCGGCTGCTGAGTTGGGAAGAACTCGGGCTACGGATACGCCATCTGCACCGGCAGACCCAGGCAATGACGACGCGCGAACTGAGATTCCGAGGAAGGCACTTGCGCCAATGTGGATGGTGCTCGATGAGCGGCCCGCGCGAATGTCGTTAGCGATTGCCAGGGCGTCGTTGATCGGTATCGCGAATCCGTCAGTGCCTGAAGTGCCTTGACCGCTACCTGAGGTGGATCCGGCCGTAACAATCCCGATCACCGTGTCTGACTTTGCGAGGGCGCCACCGGAATCACCCGGTTGAATGTTGGCGTCGGTCTCAATGAGATTCGATAGTTGCTCGGACGCTCCGTTAGCGGAGTCCATGGCGGTGATCGACTTACCAAGTCCGGTGACCGTTCCGGCGGCGTGGATTGGCGCGCCATTGGCGCCACCGGCGTTGCCGGTTCCGACGACGGCGTCACCGATGTTCACGGTGTTGGAGTCGCCGAGCGGGGCTGTTGCGAGCCCAGAGGCGTTGCGAAGTTTGATGACGCCAATGTCATGGCTTGCGTCGTAGCCGATCACGTCGGCCGCATAGTTCGTCGTTGTGCCAGCAACTTCGACAGACAATGAGGTTGCACCGGCGATCACGTGGTGATTGGTAAGTACGATTCCGTCGGACGTCAGAACGACGCCCGATCCGGCTGCAGCGCTACCGTCGTATCCGATGGTGCTTTGGATGTTTACTAGGCCCTTATCAACGGCTGTTGTCTGCGCAGCGGCGCTTGGATCGTCTGCACTACCCGATCCGGATCCACCTGGGTTGCCAGGCAGGTTGCCGGCTCCTGGTAAGCCACCAATTCCAGGGATCTGGTTCGGATCGAGCTGATTGGGGTCCTGCGCGTTTGGATCCGTCTGATTCGGATCAAGCTGATTGGGATCAGTCTGGCTCGGTGCAGGGGTGCTTGGGTTCGGATTCGGGGCCACGGGTGCAGGAGAACTGCTGCCGACACCGGCCGACGCAACGGGGCTGTCATCCGTGCGCGCAAGCGCCTGCATTGCGCCAACACCGATCAGCGCGGCCGCCATGATGCCCGCGACGATGGGAAGCACCCGTGACTTCTTAGCGACGGGTGACTCGTCGTAGAACTCCTGATACGCCGGGGCAGCGGGGGCTTGAGTTGCCCAGGTGCTGGCCACGGTGTCGGGGTTAGCCCACAGCGGGGAGTTCCACACATCATGTGTGGGAGGCCCGACGGGAGTGCCTGGCTGAGTGTGACTCACAGAATGCCTGCTTTCGTTTCTGGCGCGGGTAGTGCCTGTTATTGATAAGAACCCCCGACTATGTGGGGATCCTGAGAAATCTTTGACATTTCCCCTAGAACCTCAGGAACAGCACGTAACAGTTGGGTTACGGCCACAAACCTGTTCGTGGGGGCTTCAGCTGTGGAACCCGCACAATGCGTTTGGTTGAGGTAAGTGGGACGATGTCGTCGTGGTCAAAGTTGATATCTGGTCAGATGTGCAATGCCCCTGGTGCTACATCGGTAAACGTAAATTCGAGCGCGCAGTGGAAGTTTTTGACGGCGAGGTAGAGGTGGAGTACCACTCCTTCGAACTCGCGCCAGACACGCCGGTGGATTATGCGGGCTCAACGACCGACTACCTGATGAACAAGTACGGCATGTCCGCCGAGCAGGTCTCGCAGATGCAGGAGCGAGTTTCTGGCATCGCCGCGTCCGTTGGCCTTGACTATCACCTTGAATCGACACAGCAGACCAACACGGTCAAAGCGCACGAACTCCTTCATGTGGCGAAGAAGCATGGACTCCAAGAGCCCATGAAGGAACGACTCCTGCGCGCGTACTTCATCGAAGGTAAGCATGTGGGCCGAATTCCAGATCTGGTCGAGCTCGCTACTGAGGTTGGGCTTGATCCAGTCGAAGTAGAGGCCGCGCTTACGTCGAATCAGTACCTGCCGGATGTTAAGGCTGACATGGCACAGGCTCGCGCCTATGGAATTAGCGGCGTGCCGTTCTTCGTGATCAACGGCAAGTACGGAATCTCCGGAGCCCAAGAGACGCAGACATTCATTGACGCCCTCGATCAAGCGCAGTCAGCAGGGGTGTAGTTTTCGGTGATCCGATCGGGGCTGCCGGTCCCGACGGAAGTCACTGCCTAAACCCGCTTGCGCACCTAGACTGAGCGGCGGGGGAGCGCCCCCTGATGTGGTCAAAGGGGACACCTGTGAAGACTCCTGACGAAGTCGGGCGAGATTTCAATGAGTACGCCAAGGCTTGGGCCGAGCAAGGTTATGGGCTTGAGGTTGAGTGGACCGGAGATGGCATCGTTCGGGCCGACGGCTCAGATGAAGTTAAACGACCAGGTGACGAGTGGGGCTCCCCGGATGCGCTGCGTCGCGACTACGCCGCACTCATCAAGAAGTTCGGATTAACCGGCGACGTCAACGTCGTTGAGATCGGTGCGGGCGGTGGCCGCTCAACGCAGGTTTTACTTGATCTACTTGGCGACCAGAACGGTGAGTATCACGTCATCGACGTCGCCGATGTGTTCGTCGACACCTTGCGCCAGCGAATCAGCCGTCCCCTCGACATCCACATCGTGACGGACGTCGATACCTCGTTCTTGACGAAGAACTCGATCGATCTGGTCTTGGCGCAGTCGTCGTGGAGTCACATTTCGTTCTACGACCAATATCGCTACTTGCGGGACCTTCGCTTCGCCCTGAAAAAGGGTGCGCCCATTGTCGTGAGCGGCCTGTTCGTGATTGGCACAGGTGACGACTGGACGTGGAACCGCTACCGCCGTCGGGTTTATCAAATCGATCACCGGATTGATGGTGTGTTTCACGAGTTCACCTCGATATCGCTGCTCGCGGAAATGCTTAACCGTCTTGGTTACACCGACATTGTGATCTTCAACCATGGATTCACAGCGCGGCGTGGAACCTTGATTGATGATCAGTTCACCAAGGAGGTCGGCAATATGACCTTCCGCTACGTGCCAACCTTGCCGGGATGGCTTGATGGAGACAAGGGTGTCGTGTCTCGTGTGCCAGTGGCCCTGCCGGTTGTTAAGCCAGCCCCGAAACCGCTGCCTGCGCGTGCGGTTGCCTCACTGAAACGTCGGACCAAAGCAATCTTCGGTAGCTGATCTCTAGTCGTTGGTATCGCCCGCGGCGAGGCTTTGAGCATCGTCGTGGGCGATGTCTCCAAGGCGTCCCCAAATGCCGACGAGCATGATGGCGCAGCCGAAGAAGCCAAACCAGTAGGGCGCAAGTAGGCCGAAATGTGTAGCGAGCACCCCGCCGATCAGGCTGCCGATGACAAGGCCCCCCATCATCGCGACTTGGTAGACCCCGCTAACTCGGCCTAGTAGTTCGTTCGGGACGGCTCGTTGTCGCACGCTCATGGCTGTCGTCGCCCAGTTGGCCTCGTGAATGCCGAAGAAGAACATGATGATCATCGCGATGATTGGGCTCGTCGTGAGTGCGAAAACCAGATGTGTGACGGTTTCTAGTACAAGTCCGTAGCGCATGATGTTCGCCAAACTTACGTGGCGCTCGACCCATGGATACGTGGCATTGCCCAGTAGGGCGCCGACAGCGGCGGCAGCGCTCAGGAGTCCGAATCCGATGTTGCCCATGCCAAGACGTTCTTGTGAGAAGAGGACGAGCACGGCCCACGAGGCCCCGTAGGTGATGTTGAACGTCAGAATTTGGATGACCAAAGCAAGCATCGCCGGGCTGTGTCTGGTCCACACCAAGCCATCGCGAATGTCGTGCCAGATGTGTTGAGGTTCGCCGTCTTGGCTTGGAGTAGGTGGTACGACGACGCGGGTGAACATGATGACTGCTGCCACAGCGCAGATCGTTTCTGCGGCAAACGGCCATGCCATGCCGATCGCGAACAGAGCTGCACCGATAGGCGGTCCGGCGAGTTGACTCAAGCCATTCCAGCCGAAGTTGATCCGCGAGTTCGCCAACCCAAGTTCAGACTTCTCAACGAGCAACGGGACGATCGCGCTATAAGCGTTGTTGGAGAACGTATCGGCCGTTCCGATGGCGAACAGTGCGATCAGAACGATGGGGACTGTTACGACATGTAGGAACAGAGTGGTCGTCAGAATTGCGAGTGTTAGGGCACGAACCCAGTTCATCGACAGGATCAGTTTGTGTCGATCAACGCGGTCGGCGATGGCGCCTGAGTACAGCCCGAAAATGAACACGGGTAACCACTGCATAAACGCTGCTAACGAGACTAGAAAGGGATTGCGCGTCAGCGATGCGATCAGAAGCGGCCCAGCGGCGATAGAGAATCCGTCACCGAGGTTAGAGGCCCAGGTAGAGCCCAGTAACCACCGAAAGGAACTTCCGAGGCGGACGGGCGCAACCCATTCACCAAGCCTGATCATGGACACGACACTACCGGGCTTGCCGAAGGGTGGTCGAAAGACTAACGGCTCGGTCCGAGGACCGAGCCGTTAGAACACGTACGCCGCGTAGGACTTGAACCTACAACCCGCGGATTAAGAGTCCGCTGCTCTGCCAGTTGAGCTAGCGGCGCGCAGTGCCCGATGAGAATACACCGGACTGGGCCGCAGGTCTAAATCGCCGGTAAATCAAGGCTCGGCAAGCGTGAAATTAGGCTGCGAGCAGCTCGCTCACGTACAGATCATGGGAATGAACGGGTGAGGTCAAGTCCATATACAAGGTGAGCGATACGCCCGCGCGTAACCACGTCATTACTATGTCTTCGTCGCCGGCCGGCATGGCCGTCACCTCCTGTCGAGTGATGTTTTATACATCGGCGCGGCAGGTCTCGGGGTGATCGGCCGTAAGGGTGAGCAGGCCGGACAACTCATTCGAGTGGAATGACCCGGAAGGCTACAGGGTCGCCGGGTGCGATTTGTGCGAGTCGATCGAGGTGCGAGTCCACGACCACAGCGATGACTGGGTACCCGCCAGTTGTGGGTCTATCTGGGCCGAGGATCACTGGTAAGCCGTCCGGTGGGACTTGAATTGCGCCGGTCACCATTGGCTCGCTTGCAAGTTCTCGGTTGGGTTCTCGGCGCTCGAGGTAGGCGCCAACGAGACGCATTCCAATGCGACTGCTTATCGGTGACACAGTCCATGTGTGACGGGTGACTGCCGCCTGCGCTTCGTCGGTAAACCAATCCCATCGCGGCCCGCGAATGACATGCATCGGCCCTGTCATTGATCGAGCAATGGCCAGATCGATAGGGGGATGCGTCATAGCGGCGTTCGCGAGCGTCAACCTTTGCCCCGCCACGAGCGCTGTGGGCCCAATGGCGGCGAGGGTATCGGTGCTGGCGCTTTCGAGCGTGAACGCAACATTGATGCTGCGACGGATCCCAACGTACGAATGCAGACCGCGTGTGGGTGCCTCGATGGATAGGACGTCGCCACCTGCCAAAGTTAGGGGCGCGTTACGCCCTGTGGGGCGAGGAATGTCGTTTGTGATGACGTGTAGTGGCCCATCGGCGCCCGTCACGGAGACGATGGTCGGTTCGTTGAATCTCAGTCGAAGTCCGCCGCCTAAGGTCTCAATTCCTGGGGCAGTCTCGCTATTTCCGACGAGTCGGTTCGCTAAACGAAGACTCGCTCGATCGAATGCCCCAGATGGGCCGACCCCAATGTTCGACCAACCGGGACGTCCAAGGTCCTGAATGAGGCTCTGCGGGCCAGTGGCCAGAATTTCGATCATGCTGTGGATCCAGCCACAGGTGAGATGGGCGTGAACTGCACGGTGTCGCCGGGTTTGAGTGTGGCGGGTTGTGGGCGGGTTAGATCAAACAAAGACATGGTTGTCGTGCCTAGGAGCCGCCATCCGCCAGGTGATTCACGTGGGTAGACGGCGGACCACTGATCAGCGATTGCAACGGCACCTGCCGGGACCCGTACGCGTGGCGTGTTGAGTCGTGGCATTGTCAATCGTGAATCCAGGCCGCGCAGGTAAGCAAAGCCGGGCGCGAACCCACAGAACGCGACTGTGTAGAGGATGGCCGAGTGGATGGCGATCACATCAGCGATGTCGAGTCCGCACATACGGGCTACGTCGCCTAGATCTTCACCGTCGTACGTCACAGGGATGACGACGTGCGTTGTGTCGGTGGTTGACGACGCAGCGTCGTCGATGTCGTTGATGGTGCGCTGCAGGCTTTTGCGATCGCAGTTCGAATCGAATCTGACCAGAACAGTCTCGGCAGCTGGCACGGCTTCGATGACACCGACGATCGTCAACGACTCGATCGACGCGGCAAGCCGTGCCGGGTGCTGGGTCGCCACAAGTAGTGCGCGATCTCCCATGGACCTGATATCCAACGTCATACGCTGCGCGCCTCAACGAATCCACAAAGCTCGATTCCATTGTCCTGCAGTGCTTTACGGAGTCGACGAGCCAAGGAAAGGGCGCCATCAGTGTCCGAATGCACGCAGATGGAATCACTTGTGGAGGTGAGCTCGACTCCGTTGATGCTAGTGATGCGTCCGTTTAAGACCATCTGCAGAACTCGCACTTCAACGTCGTCCGCATCGTGAATAACTGCGCCTTCCTCAGTTCGAGGAACAAGCCGAGCTGAGTCGGTGTAGGCCCGATCAGCAAATGCCTCGGTGAACACTGCGATGCCATTGTGCGCGGCGGTCCGCGCAAGGATGGAATCGGGCAGGGTAAGAACGGGCAGTGCGTGTCCACGTTGATCTGCGTCGCGAAGGATTGCTTGAACAACAGCCAACGCGGGCTCTTCATCATCGGCGGCAGCGTTGTACAGCGCACCATGGGGCTTGACGTACACAACGTCCGTACCGACGGCGCGGGCGCATGCCGTGAGGGCCGTAAGCTGTTCGAGGAGTTGTTCGCGAAGTAGATCGGGAGCAATATCTTGGCGGCTACGTCCAAAGCCAGCGCGATCGACGTAACTAATTTGCGCGCCAACGGAGACGCCGAATTCAACTGCGCGAGAACAGATGCGGGTCATTGACGCAAGATCGCCAGCATGACCGCCGCAGGCGACATTCGCACTCGTGATCACGCTGAGGAGTGCGTTGTCCAGTTCTTCTGCGGACAGCCCATCGGCGATAACACCTTCGCCGAGATCTGAGTTGAGATCTATCGTCTTCATGCTGGCCCTAGAGCGAAGCAACCCAGTCATGTGTTGATGTGACCTTCGCGAAACTATCGCCCAGGATGCCAATCTCCACCGTATGAACGAGTTTGGCGGGTAGGTCCTGCGAAACATCGATGGTGCCTGTTGCATCTTCGAGAATTGTGACGTCAAGACCTAGATGCATGGCTTGCCGCGTTGTGGTGTCGATGCACATATGGGTCATGTATCCGACGATCGCGACGTGGTCGATGCCGTTGCTCGTGAGCCACGACTCCAACTCAGTTCCAGTGAATGACCCGGGAAGTTCCTTATCGATAACGACAGAGTGTGGGCGTGACGAGACGGACTCATGCAACTGCCAGTTGTCAGAGCCCGAAACGAAGATCCCACCGGCCGGATCGGCTTCGGTGTGACGGACCAGTATCACCGGAAGGGTCGCATCATTCGCTGCGTCGATCGCCACGGCGATATTGGCGAGCGAGCCTTCAACGGGTGGGTAAGCGATGGGCAGGTTGCCGGTCACGTACTCGTTCTGAACATCAATCACGATCAGCGCAGTTGTCATGTGGCTAGCCTGTCAGATCAGGTCGGTCTATGGGTTGGTTACGGCCCGGTCCTGCTTGTCAGCTCGGGCAATCGGCAACACCACCGGAACGGTCGCCAAGGCTAAGAGCGCCACGGCGATGAACGGCGCGGCGTACCCAAGCGAGGTGACCATGACCCCAGCGAAGACACTTGCGATGGCCATGGCCCCAGCCCAAATCATGTTTGCCATCGCCAAGATTTCACCGGTTGCAGTTTCTGCGTGGGCCGCTCCATCCCAGAGCAATGCGCTACCCGGAACGTAAAGAGCTTCAAGCCCGGTGCACGCCACGATGAGCAGTGGAATGACCAAGAAGAGTGGTTTGGCCAAACCGGCGGCGACCATCGAGATGGCCGCAAAGATCAGTAGGAATGCGGCGATGCGTCCTCGACCATTTCGATCTGACTGTCGGCCCACAATGGGGCTGACGACCGAAGCGAAACCGGACATTGCAAGGAAGACGACACTTATTCCGATCGCAGTTAAACCGAGCTCTGCGAGTTCAAGCGGTGCCTGCGAGTTGATCACTCCGATCGTGAATCCGCCGATTGCAATCAGCCACAAACCGATACGAACCCGCCTGTCCATCATTAATGCGAAAGCTCCGGCGAAACCCTGTGACTCACCTTGCACCGGATTAGCCATTCGGAATGCAACGAACGCCAGCGCAGCCAGGACGGCTGCGATTCCACCGAAAACCAGCGTGGTGCCAATGACCGATGCCAAAGCTCCGACGACCGGACCAAGGATGCTGCCGACGACGGAAAGCCCGAGTAGCCGGCCGACAATCTCGCCGCGGCGATCACCGGGGGAAACCGATGATGCCCATGCCATCGCACCCGTCCATGACGACGCCCCTGCCGCACCCTGAAGGAATCGGAACAGGATCAGTGCGATACCCGAAGATGATGCGGTGAATAGAAGTGAGACAGCGGCAGTGGCGAGTAGTCCGGCAATTACAAGACGGCGAGGGCCCCAGCGAGAGGCCAAGAGCCCGGCGGGAATTGCTCCCAGCACCATGCCCAACGGATAAGCCGCGACGAGCAGCCCTACACCTGCCCGATCGAGGTCTGCTGATTCGGCGTATCCGTTGAGAAGAGGTGAAAGAACAGCGAAGAAGAGCGTGTCAGTGAGAACGATCAGCCCAGCTAGGCGAATAACCGGACGAATCTCGGCGGGCAGTGGCGCCCCGCGCGGAGTGGACGCCATGGCTATCCGATCACGACGACATGCTCTGGCTTCCAACCGATCTCGACTGAATCACCATCAGACCAGCGATCATCGTGCCGCGACCGAACGAGGTTTTGTTCGACGACGGTGAGCTGAATCTCGGGGGAGATGTTCACTAGGTACTGAGTCGTTGCGCCGTGGTAGACCGTGGCCGCAACCTGACCGTGGACCCGCACCATGTCCGGCTCGAAATCAGCGATCCAAATCTTCTCTGGGCGAATCGCGATACTCGCCGTAGAACCGTCGAGGAGCTCAGGATGGCCGGGAAGTTCAATCCGAATACCGGGAGCAACCGTGACGGCTCCGGCGCTGTACGTGCCTGTCATCAAGTTGCTCGTGCCAATGAAACCTGCCGCGAACACGGTCTTCGGGCGTTCGTAGACGTCCTCCGGTGTTCCGCACTGTTCGACAACACCGTTGTTCATGATGGCGATGCGATCGCTCAACGTGAGTGCCTCGTCTTGATCGTGTGTGACGAAGACGAAGGTGATCCCAACCTCGCGCTGGATTTCCTTCAATTCCACCTGCATCCGGTGGCGCAATTTGAGATCAAGTGCTGCGAGCGGTTCGTCGAGTAACAGAACCTCTGGTCGGTTGACTAGTGCACGGGCTAGAGCGACGCGCTGCTTCTGCCCACCGGAGAGTTCGCGAGGTTTAGCGTTCTTTCGTCCCTGTAGGTCGACGAGCTCGAGCATGTCGTTGACTCGTCGCGCAACCTCAGCCTTATCCAAACCCTTGCGCTTGAGTCCAAATCCGACATTGCCCTCGATATCGAGGTGGTCGAACAGCGCGTAGCTCTGGAAGACCGTGTTGACGTTGCGCTTATGTGGTTGGACGGAGGTGACGTCCTGACCGCCGAGAAGGATTCGTCCCTGGGTTGCATCGCTGAATCCGGCGATCATGCGCAGAGTCGTGGTCTTACCGCATCCAGAAGGACCCAGTAGCGAGAAGAACTCGCCTCGACGAATGTCGAGTGTGAGGTTGTTGACGACGGTTGTATCGCCAAACTTCTTCGTGAGGCCGATGAGTTGAATTGCTGGCGTCTCACTCGTCACGTTTTCGGTCCCTGCTGGTGTGCTGATCTGATCGGTCACGTGGTCATCCTCCGCTGATGAGGTCGAGGCTGGAGTCCTTGCGGCCGAGCAACCGAGGAACAATGAGCGAGAGCGAGATGAGTAAGACAGAGACGAGCAGCATGCACGTGCCGACTGCGTTGATGGCAGGGGAGATCGTCATGCGGATTTCCGAGTAGATGCGTACTGACAGTGGCTGCGGGTCGACTCCGGTGGTGAAGAATGCGAGGACGAAGTCGTCAAATACGAGGGCGAAAATCAGTAAGCCGGCCGCAATAAGTGCAGGCAGGATGGTCGGGATCGTGACCAGTCGCAGTGCCTGAAATGGAGTACATCCCAAATCGCGAGCTGCCTCCTCGACTTCGTCAGACATCGACGAAAGTCGTCCGCGGACGATGACGGCCACATATGAGATTGAGAACGTGATCTCGGCCAGAATCACGGTGACGAGTGAGAGTTTCATCCCGAGGCCAGCAAAGAAAAGCAGGGCCGCTACACCGGTCACAATCTCGGGCGTGACCAGTGGGATCAGTGCCACGGTTCCGGTGATTCTCGCCGGGCGCGAGGACACCCGCTCCAGAGCCAACGCGAGCATGGTTCCCAGCACGATTGACGCCAACATCGCAACGAATGCAATCAGCAAACTCGCACGGAGCGACGAAAGCAGGGCCTCATCGTGGAAGAACTGTTGGTACCACCTCGTGCTAAACCCGCCGAAGACGGACAGCGACTTCTTCGAGTTGAAACTGAACAGAACCACGACGACGATCGGTACGTAAAGGATGAACATGAACAAGGCGGTGAAGGCGACGGCGAACTTCGGCTTACCTTCCACCGATCGGCCGCGACGCGCTTGCGTCATAGCGTCGGTGGCCATCACGTCTCCCGATTTACACGCTGAGTTGCGCGCAGGTAAAACACCATGAAGACCAGCAGCGCGAGCATCAGGACGACAGTGAGCGCGGAGCCAAGAGGCTGATCGTGGCCTTCAAAGAACTGCTGTTGAATCAGGTTTCCGATCATGTAGGTACTTGGCCCACCGAGTAGCTGTGCACTTACGAAGTCCCCGAGTGCAGGCAGGAAGACCAGCAGGACGCCACCGAGCATGCCAGCTCGCGTTGCTGGGACGGTGACGGCGAAGAAGGTCTGAAGTGGGCTGTGATAGAGATCCTTACCCGCTTCGATCAATGCAGTATCCATGCGTTCAAGGGATGCGTAGATCGGCAACACCATGAAGACGATCGAGCCATAGACCAGTCCGGCGACAACAGCACCGGGCGTGTTGAGGAATCGGATTCCTTCGGTGAGCCCGGTGTCGCGCAGCAGCTGGTTTACAAGGCCTTCGTCAGCTAAGAGAGTTGACCACGCGTACATGCGAATGAGGTAACTGGCAAAGAATGGGATCACCAAGAAGGCGACCAACGCGTTCTTGTACTTACCGCCATGCAGAGCGATCGTGTAGGCCACGGGATAGCCCAGAACCAGCGAGATCACGGTGGTGGCGATGGCGAACATCGCTGACCGCAGCAACACTTTGAGGTAGACGGGGTCGGCGAGAGCCTTGTAGTTGTCCAGAGAGAACCCGAACACTGCCTTACCGACGTCGTTGACATGCCCGAAGGACAACATGACGACGATCGCGATACTGGAAATGAAGAACACGATCATCCAGATAGCTGGCGGTGCAAGTAGGACGCCCCACAGCCGAGTTCGGGTGGGGCTCCTTCGTTTCTCCGTGGTCGCATCGACCAAAGCGTCTTCGACCTGCAAGGACATTAGGCGGCCTTGACCTCAGTCCATACGGCGTTGCGGGCTGCCTGATCGGTCGCATTGTGGTTCTTGTAGACGGTCGGATTGACGACCTTCGAGACGTCGACCTCGAGGCTCGGGTAGTTCGCTGCCATCTTCGCGTAGATGTCTGGGCCTGACTTGCTCAGCAGTGGGTAAGCGATGTAGTTGATGTTCTTCTCGACATTGTCTGGCTGCATGATCCAGTCCAACCACAGCAGTGCTGTACCCGGATGGGGTGCATTAGCGGGGATCACCCACGCATCTGAGTTCAGGGGTGAGCCGTCGGTGGGCAATTCGTAAACCCAGTTTTCGGGGTCCGTCGCGGTGTTATTGATGAAGTTAAGGAAGTCACCTGACCAGGCGTGGTGAATCCACGCATTACCGCTGGCGAGGTTGTTGATGTCGTCAGTGGAGTACGCACGCAGGTAGGGCTTCTGTGAGATCAAGACATCTTTGATCTTGGCGAGATCATCTGGGTTGGCGGTGTTTACGTCCAAGCCCAGCTTGAGTGCGGCCATACCGAGAGCTTCGTCGTCCTCATCGAGCACGTAAATGTGGCCTTTGGCCTGTTCATTCCAGAGGTCCTGCCAGGTGCCTGATGCCGTCGTGACCTTGTCCTTGCGATAGGCGATGCCGGTGGTCCACATGGAGAACGGCGTCGAGTAATCGGAGTTCGGGTCGTACCAAGGGTTATCGAAGTAACTGCCCCATCCGAAGAGCTGGTCAGCATTCTTGAGTTGTGACTTATCGATCTTCTGAATGAGACCCTGCTTGCGCATAAGTTCGACGTACCGTGCCCCGGGAAGCGCGACGTCGTATGCGTTGCCGGCTTGGATCTTGGCCAACATGCCTGCGTAGCCGTCGTAGTTTGCCTCGATGATGTTGACGCCGTACTTCTCTTTGAAACCGCTGAGCACTGTCGGATCACAGTAATCGGCCCAGTTGTAGTAGACGAGGTCACCGTCAACCTTTGCCTGCGCCATGGGCGCGGCCGCGCTGGCACTGGCAGACGTGCTTGGGGTGGCACTGTCTCCTGAGAATCCGCAGGCGGCGAGCGCGGCAGCGGCGCCGACGCCAAATGACCCACGTAAGAAGTCGCGGCGATTAAAGGACAAACTGGGCTCGGTCATTTCGGAGTCCTTCCGGCGGGGCCAATGTCTTGAGATTAGTGGTGTGGCGTTCGGCAAACTAGTGCTCGCCATAGGACGTGACGAGCAGAGGTACAAAGTCGTTCCCAACCCCCGCCCCAGATGCTGAATGACTGTTCAGTAAGTGGCACGCTAAGGTTCGGCTAACTTCAAGTCAAGACCCTAGTCAGCAAATGCATGTGTTCGTCCCCGTCACGACTGCCTCGAAGGATTCGCGTGTCCGCTAGCAATGACATCGTTTTCAACCGTGATCTCACACCGCTATTTAGTCCGCGGTCGGTGGGGGTAATCGGAGCGAGCGACGATCCGGCCAAGTGGGGCAACATGATTGCCAAGCATTTGATCACGGCTGGACACAAACGCAATGTCTACTTGGTAAATCGACGCGGCGGCAAAGTGCTGGGTCATGACGTCCTCGAGAAGATCAGCGATGCCCCTGAACCTGTTGATCTCGTTTGTATAACGGTGCCTGCTCGCGGTCTGCTCGAGGCAGTTGATGACTCCTTGGCTGCGGGTGCGAAAGCACTTGTCGTGATCACCGCCGGGCTTTCAGAGTTAAGTGAAGAAGGCCGTGCGATCGAACAAGAGGCACTGCGCCGTGTTCGTGCTGCTGGCGCGCATCTGGTCGGACCGAATTGCCTTGGAGTTATCGACACGACCTCCGGGCTCTACATGGCATCCGATCCTTTCGGCGCCGGCAACATCGCAGTGCTGTCGCAGAGCGGCAACATGGTGATCGATGTTGATCGGATGCTCGCGGACGAGGGTCTGGGCATTTCACGATTCGTTTCTCTGGGTAACCAATCTGATGTTTCGCTCGCTGATCTCATGCATGCGATGGTCGATCACGAGGGGACCCGAGCGGTGGCGATCTACGCGGAGGATGTGCGCGATGGACGTGCATTCGTCACAGCCGCCCGTGAACTAGCCGCAGTTGGTAAGCCGGTTGTTTTGCTGGCGCCCGGACGTAGCCCGGCGGCGAGCCGAGGTGCTGCCTCGCATACTGGCTCGCTGACGAGTCCGGCTCGTGTCATCGACGCGGCCTGTGCCGCGGGCGGTGTTCATCGCGTTGAGACACCGGATCAGATGGTGCATGCGTTGATCTCTCTGGTCGGCCCGCGCCGTGCCACGGGTCGTCGCACAGCAGTCTTTACCGATGGGGGCGGTCATGGAGCGATTGCCTGTGACGCATTGACCTCACGCGGGCAGGATGTGCCGCGTCTTAGCGACGAACTCGGCGCATTGCTCAAACAAGATATGTGGGATCAATCGCCCGTGTTTAACCCAGTGGATCTTGCCGGTATGGGTGAGCAGGATCCGATGTCGTATCACCGCGGGGTAGCTCGGCTGTTGGCGTCAGACGAGGTCGATTCAGTTCTGTGGATCGGCTACTTCGGTGGCTACTCGTATCACAAGGGTGCGCTCTACGACGGTGAGTGCGAAGCGGCTCGTGCCATCGTAGAGACGGTTAACGCACAATCGAAACCACTCGTCGTTGAGACGATGTTCCCTGAGGCACCAAGTATCAAGATCTTGCGCGATGGCGGGATTCCGGTTTATCGCGGGATCGGTGACGCTGCCGGAGCAATCGCGGCACTGACTCCGGTGGCCTCGCCGGCGTTCGACGACGCAGTTGTTCTGCCTACTGCAAGTGCGCCGGTGACCGACACCGGTTACGTCGCGACGCGCGCCCTGTTCGCTGATGCTGGCGTACCTTTTCCAGATCTTGCTGTTGTGACCTCAGAGGATGAGTTGTTGGCTGCGGTCAAGGCCGGTAAGCCATCATTTCCGGTGGTTTTGAAGGCCATGGGCCTGTTGCACAAGTCCGATGCGGGCGGCGTCATCCTCAATCTCGACAATGAGGACGAGTTGGTTGCCGCCTACCGCGATCTCATCGACCGGCTCAATCCACCTGCCGTCACTGTTGAAGCGATGGCCGATCTTTCGCATGGCGTCGAGGTGATCGTCGGAAGTCAGCAAGACCCACGCTTTGGTCCCGTGGTCCTGGTTGGGCTTGGCGGCGTATTTACTGAGGTTCTCGCCGACGTGGCATTTGCGCTCGCGCCGCTAACTGCGCAGACGGCGACGTCACTGTTGCTCTCATTGCGTGGTGCACCGCTTCTTCAGGGCGCGCGTGGTCGAGCACCAGTAGATCTCGAGGCACTGGCCGAGGTAGTCGTCGCGGTCTCGCAGGTGGCAGCGAGCCATCCGGAGCTTGCAGAGCTCGAAGTGAACCCGGTACTCGCGTCAGCCTCAGGGTGTATCGCACTCGATGCACGCGCGATTCTGGTTGGCGCCGACGACGTTCACTGAGCGTGTATGAGTTCAATTTCTGGCGCGAGGTCGGCGGTTTAACGTGACACCTTCCGGCTGGGTGAGTCAGTCTGGTGTGATGACGCGTGGACGAATCATCGGATTAATGTGCCTTGGCGTTGTCGCCACCTTGATTCTCGGGCTGTTTGTCTCAAGCCGCATCAAGTCGACCAATGAGGTTGATCGGCAGGCGGCGTTACAGCCGTTCTACACTCCGCCGACGCAGATTTCGGGTGCACCTGGCACGATTATTCGCCAAGAGTCACTCGGTATCGATGTACCCGGTGCGACGGCTATTCGCATGCTCTACGTAACCCAGCGATTCGATGGCACACCGGCAGTTTCAAGTGGCATGGTTTTCGTCCCCACGACTCCTGCACCGCCCGGTGGGCGGCCAGTTGTCGCGTGGGCACATGGCACCGTGGGCGGTGGTGTGCAGTGCGCGCCATCTCGCTCAGATACTCCGACTCAACCCCTGAACGGCTGGCTTCCTCAGATGCTCAGTCTGGGTTGGATCGTTACCGCGACTGATTACGTAGGTCTTGGAACTCCGGGTACCGAGGCCTATCTGGTCGGGCAGGATGAGGCCCGTGACGTTGTGAATTCTGTGCGCGCCGCTCGATCGCTCGCGAATGCGGATGCCAGTGATCGCTGGGTGGTGTGGGGTCACTCGCAGGGCGGGCACGCATCGATCTGGACGGGTGAACTGGCTGGATCGCTAGCACCTGAGCTGCATTTACTCGGGGTGGCCGCAGCTGCCCCTGCCGCCGAACTCTCGGAGATCATGCAGGCCCAATGGAATACCCCGATCGGCTGGGTCATTGGCCCAGCCGTGGCCACCGCGTGGCCTTTGGTCAATCCGTCGCTTCCCACTGCGGGCATCATTAGCCAGGCTGGCCTGGATAACACCGCCAGGCTCCAAGCTGCCTGTGTCACGGATGCGGCGATCGAAGCAGTCGTGCGCGAGAAGGCTGGGCAACAGTACTTCGACGTAAACCCATCGCAGAATCCGGCGTGGTTTGAGGTTGCCGAAGCTCAGACCCCAAAACCGTTGCCGCCGTCGATGCCGATCATGTTGGCGCAGGGAACGGGTGACGATGTTGTCCTACCCGGGCCTAACGCTCTGTTACAAAATCTCTGGTGTGCTGCCGGCTCGCAGATCACCACACTGTGGATGGGCGGGGTAAATCACATGACAGCGGCGAATGTTGCTGGCCCAGCCATCGTCCCGTGGATTAATGACCGTTTTCACGATATTCCTGCGGGGCGTACCTGTGGAACGAAGCCCCCAGTACCGCCGACAGGCTCGGTGTCACGGCCGTAAGGCCCGTTCGAGAATGCGTTCCCATGTGCGCATGGGCGGCGCTATCACGTCGCCGTCATCCACACAGAGTCATCACTCAGATGGCCCATTTGCCCCATGCCTTGAGTAAAAATGGAGACTAAAGTGAGGAAATCAAGAGAATAATCTCAGGATGTCCTACGGGTGTTCGTCGAAGGAGCGTTCGTTCGGTACTACGCCGGCACGGTGTCACTTCGATTCAAGGGGTTCCAATGAGGCGTTTGGTCATCGCACTTAGCGCGTTCGCGCTTGCAACATCCGCACTCGGCATGGGCACGGCGAACGCCACGCCCCCGACAACTGGTACGGCCATCCTCGATTCCCAAGGCGCGGCCGCCGCTGCGGTTACGACGGGCTCTGTGCTCAACGTCCGAACAGACGCCCCCGTCACTGTGGTTGGAGACTCCAGCGAAGTTATTTCGCAAGTCATCGACAGCGGGCACGGCGTTCTGGCATCTCGCGACGCCATCAATGGGCAGGGGCAGACGGTCAAGGTTCCAGATGTGACTGCACCTGAGGGTTACACCGTTGAATACAACGACGGCTCGTCCTGGTCACAGACACCGCCTTCACTGGACGGCGCCACGAATACGTATCCGACGGTCGCGGGAGTTCGCGCATCGGGTGCGATCAGCGTTACGGGGTACTCGAATCATCTCGAGCAGGTATCGCGTACGGCGACGGCCGTGGCCGAGGCCGGAACGACGTTCCAAGGAACGTCAGGCGGTGACGGATGGGACGTGTTTTTCGGCAGCGGACCGGCCGCCGGCCGCGTGTTCAATATCTTCCATCACTCTGAAGGCGACTTCAGGATGGA
>CANGPO010000048.1 GCA_947455705.1 Actinomycetota bacterium
ATCGAGACGATCGAGATGGTCGAAACCGTCGAGACGATCGAGACAGTAGACGTGATCGAGACCGCAGACGCGGTAGCAATCATCGAAACCACCGAGGTTGTCGACGTTGTTGAGAGTGTCGAGGTCATCGAGACCGCAGATGTGGTCGACATCATCGAAACCACCGAGACCGTTGAAACGATCGAAACGGTTGAAACCATCGTGACCGGCGACACCGTCGAGGTCATCGAAACCACCGAGACCATCCAAACGATCGAGACCGTCGAAACCATCGATTCCGGCGACTCAATCGAGATCATTGAGACCACCGAGGTCATTGAAACGGTCGAGGTCGCGCAGACGTCGGTACTCGTTGAAGCAGAGTCATCCTCACCGAAGCCCAATCCGTCCATGATGGCTTCTTCTGTGCGCCCAGCGGCGTTGGTGGTCCCACCTGTGGTCGAGACGGTCTCTGACTCCGTTCGGTTTGGTCGCATTGACGATGACGGAAACGTCTTCCTCATTCAGGCCGATGGCACGGAAACGCTGGTCGGCCAATGGGCCGCCGGTACGCAATCAGAGGGTCTTGCGTTCTTTGCTCGCAAGTTCGACGATCTCTCCGCCGAAATCGATCTCGCTATTCAACGTCTGGCCGAGGGCAAAGCGTCACCCGAATCCCCAACCGCGGCAATCACTCGCGCGGAAGAGGCGCTCGCAGCGCCCGCCATGATCGGCGACGTAGAGGCCCTGCGCGCCAAGATCGTCACGATTAACGAACTCGTCGAACAGCGTCGCGCCGTCATCGCACAAGAGCGTGCCGCTGCCCGTGCAGCCGCACTCGCCGCGCGTGAGGCGATCGTTGCAGAGTCTGAAATGCTCGCCGAATCTACTCAGTGGAAATCAACCGGTGATCGCTTCAAGGCCTTACTCGAAGATTGGAAGGTCGCGCCCCGAGCCGACCGGGCAAGTGAACAAGCGCTGTGGAAGCGGTTCAGCCACGCGCGTTCCCAGTTCGATAAGGCACGCCGGCAGCACTTTGCCAAGCTGGATGCCGAGCGTGATGAGGCCAAGCGGGTCAAGAACGCATTGGTCGAGCAGGCTCAAGAGCTTTCCACATCCACCGATTGGGGTCCGACCGCTGGAACGTACCGCGCCCTGATGGATCAGTGGAAGGCGGCACCGCGTGCGAGTAAGTCGGAGGAAGACGCACTGTGGGCAGCGTTCAAAGGCGCTCAAGATGTCTTCTTTGCCGCACGCAGCGAGGCACTTAATCAGCGCGATGCAGGCTTGAACGAGAATCTTGAAGCCAAACTCGCGCTTCTCGCCGAGGCGGAATCAATCGATCCCTCTGACCTCAAGTCGGCGAAGAGGACCCTGCGTGGCATCCAGGAGCGTTGGGAAAAGATCGGTCACGTCCCGCGTAATGACAAGGACAAGATCGAGGGCCGCCTTCGCAAGGTTGAGGAATCGTTGCGTTCCGGCGAACAAGAGCAATGGCGCAAGAGCAACCCTGAAGCTCGTGCCCGCGCCGAGGCAACGGTCGCCCAATTCCAGACGTCGCTGGACAAGTTGGAAAAGGACTTGGCCAAGGCCGAGGCTGCAGGCGATGCACGCAAGGCCGCAGAGTGTGAACAGCGAATCGTCACGACGAAGGCTCTGCTCGACGCGGCTCAGCGTGCTGCGACCGAGTTCTCGGGCTAGTACTTACTGCGTTGTGTGTGGCCTCACGTCATAACGTGGGGTCACACACGATAGACGTCGTACACGCCTTCAACGGTGCGCACACTCTTCAAAACCTGTTCGAGGTGAGTCGCATCGGCCATCTCGAAAGTGAAGCGTGACAAGGCAATGCGGTCGCGAGTAGTACTGACAGCCGCTGACAGAATGTTCACGTGCTGATCTGACAGCGCGCGGGTAACGTCAGAGAGAAGTCGCGATCGATCGAGTGCTTCTACCTGAATGTTCACCAAGAAAACACTGCTGGCCGTCGGTGCCCACGTAACGGGAACAATGCGATCGGGCTCAGTCAAAAGTTGACCCGAGTTGATGCAATCGACGCGGTGCACAGACACTCCGCTCCCCCGTGTGACGTAGCCCAAGACCTTGTCGCCAGGTACTGGGGTGCAACATCGAGCCAACTTCACCCACACATCATTATCGCCGTCGACAACAATTCCGGGATCACCCTGGGGACGCACGCGGGCTGAGGACGCGTGATGTGGGGTAAAGGCCTCGGCGATGTCCTCCGTTGCTCCGTCGCTACCACCGTGCGCGACCAGTAGCTTTTGCACAACACTCGCAGCAGAAACGCGACCCTCACCAACCGCAGCGAACAGGGCGCTGGCATCGGTCATATGTAGATCTGCCAACAGCACCTGCATCGTTGCCGGCGACATCAACCTATTCATCGGAAGACTCGCCTTGCGCATGGCCTTGGTCAGCGCGTCCTTACCCGCCTCGATCGCCTCTTCGCGACGCTCCTTGGAGAACCACGCCTTAATCTTTGAGCGAGCTCGAGGGCTCTGCGCGAACTGAAGCCAGTCTCGCGACGGTCCGGCATTCTCCGACTTCGACGTGAAGACCTCAACAACATCACCCGACGACAACGCCGATTCAAGTGGAACGAGTTTGCCATTGACACGAGCGCCGACGCAGCGGTGACCCACTTCGGTGTGTACGGCATAGGCAAAGTCGATGGACGTTGCTCCATCTGGAAGAGCTACGACATCACCTTTGGGTGTGAAAACGAAGACCTCTGTCGACCCCAAGTCATAACGAAGTGCATCGAGGAAATCGTCCGGATCTTCTGTTTCCCGTTGCCATTCAAGGAGCTGACGCAGCCAACCCATATCGTCGGGCCCGGATTTACCGCCAACACTGCCCTGCTTGTAACGCCAGTGCGCTGCCACGCCGTATTCCGCCGCCCGGTGCATTTCGGTCGTGCGAATCTGCAATTCAACTGGCTTGCCGCCCGGACCGATCACAGTGGTGTGAAGCGATTGGTACATGTTGAACTTCGGCATCGCGATGAAGTCTTTGAATCGCCCTGGGACGGGATTCCAATGTGAGTGGATGACGCCGAGAACGGCATAGCAGTCGCGCACGTTCTCTACCAGGATGCGAATTCCAACGAGGTCATAGATGTCGGCGAAATCGCGGCCGCGCACGATCATCTTTTGATAGACCGAGTAGTAATGCTTTGGACGACCCGTCACTGATGCTTTGACTTTAGCGTTGGCCAGATCCAACTCAACGGCGGCAAGGATTTGATCTAGATACAAATCGCGCTCGGGCGCCCTCTGACCAACTAGTCGCACAATCTCGTCGTACATTTTTGGATACAGCGCAGCGAACGAGAGATCTTCGAGCTCCCACTTGAGTGTGTTCATACCCAATCGGTGGGCCAGCGGTGCATAGATTTCTAGAGTTTCGCGTGCCTTCTTCTCTTGTTTTTCCGGTGGCATCCAGTGCAGTGTGCGCATGTTATGCAAGCGGTCAGCCAACTTGATGACAAGGACACGGATATCACGTGCCATCGCGACGACCATTTTGCGCACAGTTTCTGCAGCCGTGGCCTCACCGTATTTGACCCTGTCCAACTTGGTGACGCCATCCACCAATGCGGCGACTTCATCGCCGAAATCCTCACGTAACGCGTCAAGGGAGTATTCAGTGTCTTCCACAGTGTCGTGAAGAAGAGCAGCGATGAGCGTGTCCGGAGTCATGCCAAGCTCAGCCAAAATGGTTGCAACGGCCAACGGGTGAGTTATGTATGGCTCCCCAGAGCGTCGCTTCTGATCGCGGTGAAGGTACTTGGCGCGATCGTAAGCCTGCTCGAGCGTCTTAAGATCGACTTTCGGGTGAAACTGCTTGACCAACTTGAACAATGGTTCAAGCTCTGGATGTGCCATGGACTTGCTGGCACCCCTGCGCGGAGAGATCCGCGGCAATAGAGATCGACGGCTCGTGGCTTCGACAGCCGGGGAGTATGCGCTCAAGACACTGTTAGGCACGGGCACGGAAATGCCCGGTGCAGCAACAATGTCTTCCGCCACGGTGCTCCCTCAACGTCGAGATGCTTGTGGCGAGTCTACGTGGTTACCACGCTGAACGGGACATCAGACGCCGTCGGCAGCTAAATCTGATGAATTGCCTCAACCGCTAGCCCTTGAAGCCGTTCGCGTCCGCCAAGGGCCGGCAATTCCAGCAGCGAGACGAGCCCCACTACCTGCGCGCCAACCGACTGAAGTAACGCTGCCGCCGCGGCTGCAGTGCCACCGGTTGCTAACACGTCATCGACGAGCACAACCCGCGAACCCGGATGCAGTAGGTCTCGCTGCACCTCGAGGGTCGCGGTTCCGTACTCAAGGTCATACGTCTGGGCGACGACCTCACCTGGAAGCTTGCCAGCCTTGCGCACGGCTACGAATCCGACACCGAGATTCATTGCTAGGGCCGACCCAAGGATGAACCCGCGCGCTTCGATTCCAGCAATCGCATGAACGTCAGCAAAGCCCGCCTGATCCATCCGCGCGCGCATGCCTGCCACGCAGGTCGAGAGTCCTGCCGGATCAGCCAGCAATGGCATGATGTCGCGAAACTGAACTCCTTCGGTCGGCCAGTCCGCGATGGTGCGAATGCGTTTCTGCAGGAGTTCGTCGAGACTCACGTCGCTACGACTTCTTACGCTGGCTTCGAGTCGTGTTCTTCTTCGGCTGCTGACGCGGACCAGTAGATGTGGTTGACGGGGCCGTCAACGCGGCCATCGTCGCCTCGGAGCCCACCGCAGCCAACTCTCCTGCGTCATCTGCGTCACCAGCAGACTTCTTCACTGCGGCTTTGGCCTTGTCTCCCGCATGTCGACGCGCCTGCACCCGAGCTGCCAGAGCTTTCATTTCGGGACGACGCTCTTGCAACTGACATGCAACCGGCGTGGCGATGAAGATGGACGAGTATGTACCCGCGGCCGTACCCACGAACAGCGCGAGGGCGAGATCCTTGAGTGTGCCTGCCCCGAGCAATCCGACGCCGATGATCAAAATGGCGGCTACCGGAAGCAAAGCAACCACCGAGGTGTTGATGGATCGAACCAACGTCTGGTTCAACGCCAGATTCGCAGCTTCGCTGTACGTCATGCGATTACCTGAGGTGATGCCCTTGGTGTTCTCACGCACCTTGTCGAACACAACGACAGTGTCGTAGAGCGAGAAACCGAGAATCGTCAAGATACCGATGACGGTGGCCGGAGTAACCTCAAAGCCAGTAAGAGCGTAGATACCGATCGTGATGAGCAGGTCGTGAACCAGTGCAACCAGCGCTGCGACAGCTAGTCGCCACTCGAAATACAGCGACAAGAAGATGACGACCAGGACGAGGAAAACCGCCAAACCCTGGAGAGCGTGTTTGGTGATCTCAGCACCCCAGGTGGGTCCAATCAAGGTCACACCGATGTCACCCTGCTTGACGCCAAGATCCTTGGACAACTGCGCGGTGACCTTTGCCGACTCCGTCGGAGTCAGAGCGGGCGACTGAATACGTATCTTGTTTTGACCGACTTCGGTGACAATCGGATCGGCGATTCCCGCAGCCTTTGCCGAATCACGCGCCTGCTGAACCGTTGCCGTGCTCGATGGAATCGTGAATTCCGAGCCGCCCTTGAACTCGATACCCAGATTCAGCCCACGGCCGAAGAGACCGACGAGGGCAAGCACCAGGAAGATTCCTGAAATCGCGTACCAGCGCCTGCGCTTGCCGACGAAATCGTATGAAACTTCACCGCTGTAGAGACGGTGCGCAAGACTTCCGAGTGACATCAGGACTCCTTCGCGGCAGTTGCCGCAACAACGGACTGACGTCCGACGGGAACAACTTCAGACTTCACACCAAGTCGATCCGGCGACAACCCTGTCCATGGCTTACCAGAGGTAAACCAATTCGTACGCATGAGTAGCGATACCAGCGGACGAGTGAACAGGAACGCGACCAGAATGTCGACGAGGGTGGTGAGACCCAGGGTGAATGCGAATCCTCGCACTGAGCCAACGGACATGAAGTACAGCACGATGGCGGCCAACAACGACACAAAGTCGGCGGCGAGGATCGTCTTACGAGCCCTGATCCAGCCAGCATCACCGGCAGCACGCAGGCTACGTCCCTCTCGAATCTCGTCTCGGATACGTTCGAAGTACACGATGAACGAGTCAGCCGTGATACCGATTGCGACAATCGCACCGGCCACACCGGCAAGCGACAGCGTGAATCCGAGCTGACGACCCAGAATCACGAACAGGCTGTACGTGATCGCTGCGGCAACCAACAGAGAGGCCACAGCAACCAAACCAAGTGCGCGGTAGTAAATGACCAGATAGATCACCACAAGGAGCAGACCGAGAAGTCCGGCCATGATTCCCGCGCTCAACTGATCCTGACCCAAGGTCGGGGAGATTTGCTCGACCGACGACGGGACCAACGTCACAGGAAGCGATCCATACTTCAATACGTTGGCAAGCGCCTTGGCTTGATCAGGGGTGAACTGACCGGTGATAACTGCGCTACCGCCCAGAATCGGCTCATTGACGCGAGGAGCTGACTGGACCAAGCCGTCAAGCGTGATCGCGAACTGGTTCTGCGGTGGCTGCTGCTTTGCAAGCTTCGTGGTCGTGTCAGCGAACTGCTGGGCACCTGCGGAGCTGAAGGTGAGGTTGACCTCCCAGCCGGCCCCTCCTTGGGCAATTCCTGCCTGAGCATTGGAGATTTCGGTTCCCTGTACGGCCGCAGGCTCAAGTAGGTACTTAAGTTGGCCGTCGGTCGAGCAGGTCACCAAGTACTTCGCGGGATCAGTCGCACCGCCCTTGGTGGCACCTGTCTTGGAACAGTCGAGGTTCTTGAAGGCCAACTGAAGTGCCGCGTCGTTCTTCGCGGACTGAATCGGCGGAAGTCCGTTGTTTGAGGTGATACCTGCGGCACTGGTCGAATCCAGCGACGTCGTGGTCAAGGAATCGGACGGAGATGGCGTTGGCGACGGTGTGTCTGCCGCTGGCCGCAGACCGCCGGTTACCGCGGCACCGTTGCTCGATGCGGACGCGGAGGCCGTCGTCTTTGGCGCAACCGAAACGGACGCGCTCGCCGACGGTGACGGGCTGGCGGAACCAGATGCCGACGGTGAGGCGGTTGGCGCCGGTTGTGGGCTGCCGTAATCCTCAGAGATAACCGGTCGGAAGTCGAGCTTTGCCGTGGTGGACAGTGAGTCCAAGATGGCCTGGTTGGTGGTGCCAGGGATCGACACGATGATCGTGGCGTTATCTCCACTGCCCTGTGTCGTCACCTCTGATTCAGCCACACCGAAACCATCAACGCGCTGGCGGATGATCTCCACCGACTGCTTGAGTTGGTCATCGGTGATGGGGACTCCGTTGGTCGAAACAGGCGACAAAATCACCTGAGTGCCACCACGAAGGTCAAGACCTAGCCGAGGCGTATGCGACAACCCGGGCCAAAAGGCCCACGCGAGCAAACTCGCCAGGATCAGTCCAAGAATCGTTAAGGTGCGACCTGGCTTGAAGGCCGTCTTTGTCGGTGCTGCCACCGTGCTGTCTCCCGGTCGGTCCGTGCAGGTCACCCTGTCGGTTCCAGTCATGTCCGCCTGAACGGAACTCCCTGACGGCCGCGTCGGCCGCCGTTACGCTTACGAGACGAATCCCGCGGGGGTCGAAGTTCCCGACAACCGCATCGCCGTTCCCAACCCCCTTGTGAAGTATGGCCGACTATTGGGCGCAAAGAGTCACCGGGATAGGCCGTTTGGGGGGCGTGTCGTCACCCTGCGCTACACATTTCGGTCAGTACGGCATTCCAGCGGGTTAAACACGCGAAAAACGTGTCACGAGCAGCGGCAGGTTACTGGCCGTCTGGACGTTCGTTATGGCTACCGTCTGGTAACTCGTTCTGAACGGGATCTGGCAATTGATCATGGCTGCCATCTGGCGTTGAGGCGCTTGCATCGGTTGAATCCACAACCTTCGCCACGGCGGCCGCCATGTATCGAACGTGCACACCTGGGGCGATCTCCAAAATCACGTAATCACCATCAATCGAGGTGACTGTCGCGAACAGGCCGGCCGTCGTCATAACCTCCTGTCCCGGCGCCAATCGCGACAGCAGGGACTTCATGTCCTTCTGACGATTGCGTTGCGGGCGGATCAAAATGAAGTAGAAGGCGCCGATGAGTACCAAGAATGGAAGTAGCTGACCAAGATTCACAATAAGACCGTTCAGGTAGCGGGAGATTCACGTAACTGCAGCGCAGTCTACGCCGGATCCTGCGCAGACGGATCAGAATCTTCGCTGCCGAGCGCGTCAAGATCGATAGGTATCTGGCCCATCGCGCCCACCGGTACGGCTAAGCCCAGATGACTCCACGCCAGCGCGGTCGCCACCCGTCCTCGTGGGGTGCGCGCGAGGAAACCGCGCCGCACCAAGAATGGCTCGCAAACCGTCTCAACGGTCTCGGCCTCCTCCCCCACCGAGACGGCCAGGGTCGACAAGCCCACAGGTCCCCCTCCGAACCGAGTGAGCAAGGACTCGAGTACAGCCCGATCGAGGCGATCGAGGCCAATCTCGTCCACCTCATACAGTGTGAGCGCGGCCTGGGCCATCTGCATATCGATACGTCCATTGCCCTTCACCTGGGCGAAATCTCGAACTCGACGCAAAAGCCGATTCGCCACTCGCGGTGTCCCCCGACTACGTCGAGCAATCTCGTCTGCAGCTTCGGTGCTGATCTCCACCTCAAGCAGCGTCGCACTTCGACGAACAATCGCTCCGATGTCGTCGACATCGTAGAAATCCATGTGCGCGGTGAAACCGAAGCGATCACGCAAGGGCCCGGGTAGCAATCCTGCGCGCGTGGTGGCGCCCACCAGCGTAAACGGGGGAAGCTCCAGCGGAATCGCTGTGGCACCCGGCCCCTTGCCTACGATGATGTCAACGCGGAAATCTTCCATCGCTAGATAAAGCATCTCTTCAGCCGTGCGAGACATGCGATGGATTTCGTCAAGAAAGAGCACCTCACCGGGGACCAGGGACGACAACACTGCGGCAAGATCCCCGGCATGCTGCAGGGCAGGGCCACTGGTGACTCGCAGCGGCATTCCGAGCTCTGCAGCGATGATCATGGACAGTGTGGTCTTACCTAATCCTGGTGGACCTGCCAAAAGCACGTGATCGGCCGCTCGACCCCGTGCTGACGCGGCCTGAAGTACTAGGCCGAGCTGGTCTTTGACCCGCTGCTGGCCGATGAAGGTGTCAAGACTGCGCGGGCGCAGTGCACCCTCAACACTGTTGTCTTCTTCATCGGCAGACAGGTCTACCAACCGAGAGCCCACATGTTCTTCGGACCAGCCAGACGATTCCATGCTCATCCGCGATCCAATCGCTGCAAGGACAATCGAAGTGCTGTAGCGACGTCCAGATCGGCCACTGCATCGGTGGCAACTGATGCAATAGCTGCTTCAGCATCCTTGACGTTCCAACCAAGCCCGATCAACGCCGCATGGACCTGCGGTTGCCATGCATTGAGCGCAGTCGTTGATGCCAGTGCCTGGCCCTGCGTGTGCGTGACTGGCCCGAGCCGATCCTTGAGCTCAAGCACAATCCGTTGTGCGCCTTTACGGCCAACTCCCGAGACTCGAGTCAGAGCGACGAGATCCTCCGTGGCTACAGCTTGCCGGATTTGGTCGGGACTCAGCACCGCCAGAATTGCCAATCCGAGCCGCGGTCCAACCCCGCTCACCGTTTGCAGAACATCGAAAACATCACGTTCGTCATCATCGGAAAACCCGTACAGGGTAAGGGAATCCTCCCGCACAATCATGCGGGCCGAGACAGTTGCCTGCTCACCCGCCCTTAGGTGTGCCAGTGTCGTCGGTGAACAGAAAAGTTCAAGGCCGATGCCCCCGACGTCGACGACGACCGCCGACGCTCCCACGTGGGCTACGTGCCCACGAACATACGAAATCATGTGTCTTAACCGCCTATCTGCGCGCGTCGCGCTGCGGCCGTGGAGCGCGGAATCTTTGATGCTGGAACCCTGGCCAGGGCAGCGTTGACACGCGCTGTGGTATCGCCACGCCAGAGATGGCAGATTGCCAACGCAAGGGCGTCAGCGGCATCCGCCGGTTGCGGAATCGAATCAAGGCGAAGCAACCTCTGAACCATCAAGCCAACCTGCGCTTTGTCAGCACGTCCATGACCAGTAACCGCGGCTTTGACCTCGCTCGGAGTGTGCAGCGCAACCGGCAACCCGCGCCGAGCAGCACAGGCAATCGCGATAGCTCCCGCTTGAGCTGTACCCATCACCGTACGGACATTATGTTGACTAAACACGCGCTCCACTGCCACAGCGTCTGGATTTACCTCATCGAGCACTTGCTCGATCCCACGTTCAACGGCCAAGAGCCGCCGGCTCAATTCCAGATCAGCGGGGGTGCGAATCACGCCAACGCCAACGAGAGTGAGTTTGCGTCCAGGGGCCCCGTCAACCACGCCAAACCCACATCGGGTTAGGCCAGGGTCTACCCCAAGCACACGCATGACGTTGCCACATCCTCAAAGTGTCCGAACACGTGTTCGGATCTTATGGGACATGAACCGCACGATTGCAGCGCCACGCCGGGCCGTCGGCGACGGGTAGGCATCTACGCGTCGAGGGCAGCCAGGATGTCGTCGGAGATATCTGCATTGGCGAAGACATTTTGGACGTCATCGCTGTCTTCCAGAGCGTCAATCAGTTTGAAAATCTTGCGAGCGGTCTCTTCATCTACCTCGACCTGCATGCTCGGCACGAACCCGGTTTCGGCAGATTCGTAATCGATTCCGGCCGCCTGTAGCGCGGTACGAACCGCGACGACGTCGGTGGCCGCACTCAAAACCTCGAACGCCTCGCCAAGGTCGTTGACCTCTTCTGCACCTGCATCAAGTACGGCGTCGAGAACATCATCCTCAGTCTGGCCATTCTTCGGCACGATCACCACACCGCGGCGACTGAACAAATACGAGACCGAACCGGGGTCGGCCATCGAGCCACCGTTGCGGGTCATGGCCACGCGTACTTCACCGGCTGCCCTGTTGCGGTTATCGGTCAGGCACTCGATGAGAACTGCGACTCCGTTCGGCCCGTAACCCTCGTACATGATCGTCTGATAATCAGCACCGCCACCTTCGGCACCTGAGCCTCGCTTGACGGCACGGTCAATATTGTCGTTCGGCACTGAGTTCTTCTTGGCCTTGTAAATGGCGTCATACAACGTCGGATTCGCATCCGCATCTCCGCCGCCTGTGCGCGCCGCAACCTCAATATTCTTAATGAGTTTGGCAAACAACTTGCTTCGCTTGGCGTCAACAACAGCCTTCTTATGCTTTGTTGTCGCCCACTTGGAGTGGCCGCTCATGCTTTCTCTCTCACCATCTCAACGAAGTACCGATGCACCCGCACGTCTCCAGTCAATTCAGGGTGAAATGACGTGGCTAGCAAGTGTCCCTGCTGAACGGCCACGATTCTACCGTCAGCTGGTCCACCTTCGACGCGACCGAGCACCGTGACACCCTCGCCGACCCGTTCAACCCAGGGGGCGCGAATGAACACCGCATGCACCGTCTCGTCACCGAGCACGGGTATGTGAAGGTCACTTTCGAATGAATCCACCTGACGGCCAAAGGCATTACGGCGCACCGTGACATCCAAACCGCCGATGGTTTCCTGATCTGGCCGCCCGCCTTCGATGACGTCCGCCAACATGATCATGCCCGCACAAGACCCATAAGCAGGCATACCAGCCGACACTCGCTCGCGCAGAGGACCCATGAGACCCCAACGCAAAGCCAAATTGCTCATCGTCGTGGATTCCCCACCGGGAATCACGAGTGCATCAACACCGTCAAGGTCGTCGACGGAGCGAACCCGTGCCGTGACCACACCACATGCGGCTAACGCATGCTCATGCTCACGCACATCCCCCTGGAGGGCCAGGACCCCGACGATCGGGGCCGCAGTCACCAGCCGCGATCTTCCAGGCGGTGGTGCACGGGAATGTCAGCCACGTTGATGCCAACCATGGCCTCGCCAAGACCACGACTGACCTTGGCAATCACATCTGGATTGTCGTAGTGCAGAGTTGCTTGGACAATCGCGTTGGCGCGCTTGACCGGCTCACCACTCTTGAAGATTCCTGAGCCTACGAACACACCTTCCGCACCCAGTTGCATCATCATCGACGCATCTGCCGGGGTGGCGATACCACCGGCGGTGAACATCACGACGGGCAACTTGCCCTTTGTCGCTACCTCAACGACGAGGTCATAGGGCGCCTGAAGTTCTTTCGCTGCCACGTAGAGTTCATCCTTCGACATGGAGGTGAGTCGACGAATTTCTCCACCGATGCGGCGCATGTGCGTGGTTGCGTTCGACACGTCACCGGTGCCGGCCTCACCCTTGGATCGAATCATCGCCGCACCTTCGTTGATGCGTCGAAGCGCCTCACCGAGGTTCGTCGCACCACAAACGAAGGGAACGGTGAACGCCCACTTATCGATGTGATTTTCGTAGTCGGACGGGGTGAGAACCTCGGACTCATCGATGTAGTCGACGCCGAGGCTCTGAAGAACTTGAGCTTCTGCAAAGTGCCCGATGCGAGCCTTGGCCATAACCGGAATCGAAACGGCGGCGATGATCCCGTCAATCATGTCCGGGTCGCTCATGCGCGAAACTCCGCCTTGAGCACGAATATCGGCGGGCACCCGCTCAAGGGCCATGACGGCAACTGCGCCGGCATCCTCAGCGATCTTCGCCTGATCAGGTGTGACCACGTCCATGATCACACCGCCCTTGAGCATCTCGGCCATACCGCGCTTGACACGCGATGTGCCCGTCTCAGGGGTGGTTACAGGATCGGTCTGCGACGACATGGGGACCTCAAGGGACGTAGTTCAGATGGTTGTTACCCGCAGTTTAGCGAATCTGCGCCGATGCGCAGACTCAGCCTCTAGGACAGCGGCCGAACATACAAAATCGCTGGGAATTTCGGCGGGTTCACAACTCAGACAAAACGGCCGGTGGAGTGTCATCAAAGTCGATGGTTGTGGGCATCGGCGTGTGCCCTGCAAGCCGAAACCACAGGCTTACGCGTTTGCGTCGCAACTGAGTACACGAGCGAACAACATCGTTATGAAACCGGCGAGCCAGCTCCGTTCGCCGACACGCAAGGGCCAATTCGGACAGGAGTTGATCAGCGAGAACCTCGTCCGGGTGTGCCTCTTCACGTATCTCGTCAACAACCTCCGGATCATCGAAGACCGCATTGATGGCTCTGGTTAACTCACTCTCGGCCGCGGCACGAACTTGCGGCTCGAGTGGATTAGCCACCAAGGTTCCCTGCGCTGCCGACGAAAGCAGCAGTGACGAAGCCGGGTCGAGGAATCCACTTGATGCTACGTCCTGAGCCGCAGCGCTTCGACGAACCAGTTGCGCGTCCAGCGCCGCGAATGCCGTTTCGATTCTGTGGTGTAGGCGATCAAGTCGACCTGCGGTCGAAGACAGGTACACCACGATCGCCCCCACCACGACGATGGCGATGAGTACCCACGTCATCCAATCCTTCACAACTCCACCTCGTCCCGATCCGATGATCGACGGGATAGACGCCCAATGACTTGTCCGCGAAGGTCTTCGGTAACTCGCTCACCAGTCACTGTCACGGATTCATACACATCCACGATACGAGCCGCAACAGTCTGCCAATCGAACTCACGGGCTCGTTCCAATCCGGCCGTAGCTAGATCTGCGCGTCGACCCTCGTCATCAAGAAGTTCGTTAATGACCTGGGCCAAATCCGCCGAATCCTCATTGCGGAAGAGTGCACCTGCATCCCCGTCCTCTAAGACCCGTGCAAAGGCTTCAATGTCGCTGGCTACCACCGGAGTGCCGCTGGCCATCGCCTCTAAGAGCACGATTCCGAAACTCTCTCCCCCCGTGTTCGGGGCAATGTAGAGATCCGCAGACACGAAAGCTCGGATCTTCTCTTCCTCTGACACCAGACCCAGAAAGGTCACATGAGCTAAGACATCTTCCGGCAGTGACGCGCTGAACTCGTCCACGTCCCCCGGGCCGGCAATCAAAAGTCGAACCTGCGGATGTGCGCGGATAATCTCCGGTAACGCTTCGAGCAAGATCTGCAAACCCTTGCGCGGTTCATCGATTCGACCAATGAAGAACAGTGCACCGCCAGAGCCTGGCCAGCCGTCTAACGCAGGCAGTGTGCCGAACGCACTGGTGTCGACACCATTAGGAATCAGGACAGCGTCACCGCCCATATGTTCGACAAGTGTTTGTCGGGCCGCCTCGCTCACCGCAATTCGCGCCGACACCTTCTCAAGGGCTGTTTGGGCGATCGGATACATGGCAGACAGGGCGCGTGAACGGTCCATCGATGAATGCCAGGTTGCAACCAAAGGTCCGCGGGCAGCCCAACACGACAGGATCGACACGCTCGGCGCCATGGGCTCATGGATATGGAGCACGTCGAAGTCACCTTCACGGAGCCAACGACGAACACGACGCGCGGCCCGCGGACCGAAACTGACTTTTGCCTTGGAACCGTTGTAGGCAAGTGCAATAGACCCGCCCGAAGACACCACGTAGTCAGGAAGTTCGGTACCGGTTTCTGCGGGCGCCAGAACACTCACCGTGTGCCCGAGGCGTTGCAAGGCAACCGCCAAATCGCGAACGTGCACTTGCACACCGCCTGGGGTTCCCCAGTCGTACGGACACACGATCCCGACTCTCATGAGTCGGTCGCCGTCTCGGTCGCCGCGACCTTGTCCGGGTCCAGGTCATCGAGCCACACCCGCTGAAGCATGTGCCAATCCTCGGGATGCGCAGTAACGATTCCTTCGAACGCATGCGCAATCTGCTGGGTGATCTGGACGATCGAACGCATCCGAGATTCGTTTGCAGGGATATCGAGACGTGGAAAAAACTCCGTGTAATTGCGTCCATTTCGGGTGTAAACAGCCGCAGGAATGATCGGCGCGCCAGTGTCTACATGTAGAGCTGCGGGACCCGCTGGCATCTTGGCCATCGATCCGAAGAACTCGACCCGAACTCCCGAGTTACTCAAGTCGCGATCAGCGGCAAGTGCTACCAGGCGACCCTCCTTGATGCGATTGACCAGATAGGGATAAGCCGGCTCGCCGCCGGTGAGTGGGATGATGTCGATGCCACGCGCTTCCCGCACGGCAATAAATTTCAGAAAGAGATCTTCAGGTTTAAGCCGTTCAACGACGGTTGTCACCCAGCCGTGCTGAAGTTTGACCCAGTAACCTGCGTGATCCCAATTGCCCATGTGCGGACACACCACAATGAGTCCATTGCCTTCGGCTAGCGCCTGCGTCACGTAGTGATCGTTGATGACCACCATGTCCTTAAGAATGCGCTCTTCGCTCCAACCGGGCATCCGAAACAGTTCGCACCAATAACGGAAATAGGTGCGCATGCCCGCACGGCCCAGAAGCTTGAGGTCATCCTCCGATACCGCTGGGCCCACGACGCGTCGCAAATTACTTTGTAGGCGTTTGACGTCTTTACCTTGGCGAGCCCACATTGTGTCGGCAATGCGTTCAAACATCGCATAGGCAGACTTCTCTGGCATGCGTCGGACGGCCGACCAACCGATCGAATAGGCAATAGATGACAGACGTTCCTCAACGGAACTCATCGGAGCCCTCCGAATCGTCTGCAGCGGCCGAACGAGCGCGCAGAACTCCTCGTACATGCGCGATCCGTTGACCGACTGTAATCCATGTCAGCACCGCAAGAATCCACAGCGCAATCGGTAATACATATGGCACACCGAGGCCGTAAAGCGCTGCCGCTCCGAGCGCTAACATCACGCGTTCGGCCCGCTCGGCGATACCTACGTTGCATTCGACGTCGATACTTTCCGCTCGCGCTTTCGCGTATGAGACGACGCCTCCACCCACTAGGCAGGCCAATGCGACACCAGCCGTCCGAAGGTCACCCAAGCGTGCGAAGCCCAGGAGCATCCCTCCGAAAATCGCTCCGTCGGCAATTCGGTCAAGGGTGGAGTCAAGAAATGCACCCCACGGACCTGATCGTCCCGACATTCGTGCCATCGTGCCGTCGAGCAGATCGAAGGAGACAAACACAGCGATCAGCGCGGCGCCAATGAACCAGCGTTGCGTCGGGAAATAGATAAGTGCCGCGGCACAGGTGGCTGCCGTTCCCACGAGAGTGACAACATCGGGCGAAACACCGAGTCGAAGCATCAGCTTGGCCACTGGGTCGACAAAGCGTGCAGCGAAGGCTCGAGCCGAATTGTTGTTCAACATGGTGAGACGAGCCTATCGGGACAAAGCCCCAAGTTGGCCGTACGGACCGAACGGGGCGTGATCGCGTTCCTTTACCCCGCAACGATAGGCTTGTGAAGTTGAGGGGTGGAGCATGGGCGGCAAAACGGCGGCAAACGCAGGCATGGGGACGGCTGCGACCGACCCTGAACTGATTCGCAACGTCGTCTTGGTGGGCCCGACAGGTTCGGGTAAGACAACTCTCATCGAGCAGTTACTTCTCGCCGCAGGCGCACTCGAACGAGCTGGAACGATTGAGCTTGGCACCACAGTAAGCGATTTCGATGAGTTTGAGATCCGTCAGCAAAAGTCAGCATTTTTGGCCGTTGCGCCGATCACCGTCGGCGACATCAAGGTGAACCTCATCGACACCCCCGGGTACACCGAGTTTGCCGGTGCACTTCGCGCTGGGTTGCGAGCGGCCGACGCTGCGCTGTTCGTGGTGTCAGCAACCGCCGGTATCGACCAGGCAACGACGCTGCTCTGGGAGGAATGTGCCAGCGTCGACATGCCGCGAGCCGTCGTCGTCACACACCTCGACAAGCGCAAGGGCGACTTCGACGACATCGTGGCCATCTGTCAGCGCATATTCAGCGAAGATGTCGTTCCGATACATCTTCCACTGTTGGCTGACAACTACGCGGTCGCTGGGCTGATCGATCTGTTGTCGCAGCGAATCCATGACTACTCATCGGGTAATCGCGTTATTCGTGACTCCGATCTCGAGCACGGCCCGCTTATCGAAACCGCACGCAACTCATTGATCGAAGCAGTAATCGCCCAAAGCGAAGACGAGACCTTGATGGATCGTTACCTTGCCGGCGAGGAGATCGATGTCGACACTCTCGTGGCAGATCTCGAGGCCGCCGTTAGCCGTGGCCACTTCTACCCCGTGGTGGGCTCGGCGATCGCACCAGTCGGATTCGGCGCCCAGGAGTTGCTAAGCCTGATCACTCGCGGACTTCCATCACCAGCCGAGCACCCCCTTCCGTTCGTTTCGACCCCTGACGGAGAACCCGTTGACCTCTTGAATTGTGATCCTGACGGACCGCTCTGCGCCGAGGTGGTGACGACCACCACGGATCCATATCTCGGCAGGTTGTCATTGATTCGGATCTTCAGCGGCTCGGTGACGGCAGGGCAGCCTGTGCATGTGTCGGGTCATTTTGGGATTTCGAGCGGACGGCACGATCACGATGTTGATGAACGGCTCGGTTCACTACACCTCGTTCGAGGGAAGACCCTCGTGCCGATCGACACAGCCGTCGCTGGCGACATCGTGGCCGTGTCAAAACTCGTGAAAGCCGAAACCGGTGACACGTTGTCCTGGCCACAGAACCCATTACTGATCGAGCCCTGGTTGATCCCCGAGCCTTTGACGCCTGTGGCCATTGCCGCTACGTCACAAACCGACGAGGACAGGTTGACCTTTAGCTTGTCGAGAATCGTCGCCGAGGATCCAACACTACGGCTCGACCTCGACGAAGAGACCGGCCAAGTTGTGCTTTGGTGTATGGGGGAAACCCATACGAATCTGGTCTTGGACCGGCTATCAACGCGGTATGGCGTAAGCGTCGAGGCCATCCCCGTTCGAGTTTCGCTTCGTGAGACATTCGCTGAGTCCGCTACCGGCCACGGACGAGTTGCCAAACAGTCCGGTGGTCACGGGCAGTTCGCGGAATGCCAGGTTGATGTTGAACCTCTACCGCTGGGGTCGGGCATCGAATTCCTAGATGGCATTATCGGCGGCTCGATTCCCCGACATTTCATTCCCAGCATTGAGAAGGGAATTCGAGAGCAGGTGCAGCGGGGGGTCGCCGCCGGGTACCCCATCGTTGACATACGGGTCACGCTCGTTGACGGTAAATCGCACCCGGTTGACTCGTCAGACGCGGCCTTCCATCTGGCCGCAGAGCTGGCACTCAAAGACGCCGCCCAAACAGCGGGCATCACTCTCTTGGAACCCGTGGACTCTGTGCTGGTAACGACATCTGATGAATACCTCGGGGCACTTATGTCAGACGTCACGGCTCGTCGAGGACGCATCGTTGGCACCACGGCGTTAACCGGCGGGCAAACACAGATCAGCGCGATGATTCCGCAGACCGAATTAACGAGATACTCCATTGATCTACGTTCACTCACTCATGGCACGACAGTGTTCGAACGGAGTTTCTCCGCCTATGAACGCATGCCGCGTGCCGCAGCTCAGCGAGTGCAAGAGGCAGCTCGAACCAGTCAGTAGCTCGAGACACCGATCACGAGGATGATCGCGAGCTCGTCAGCTGACCCTGCTACCAAGACTGCGTCAGCAACTTGCGAGTCTCAACGAGCAGCTGGGGCATCGTCTTGGTTCCGCTGACAACCGGCATGAAGTTAGTATCGCCACCCCAGCGAGGCACGATGTGCTGATGCAGGTGCCCGGCGATGCCGGCACCTGCGATGCTGCCCTGATTGATTCCGATATTGAAGCCCTGCGCTCCGGAAACAGCTCGCAACGTCGTCATCGCATGCTGGGTGAATGCGCCCAGTTCGGCCACTTCCTGTGCACCGAGATCTGTGTAATCAGCAACGTGACGATAAGGGCACACCATGAGATGACCCGTGTTGTACGGATACAAATTCAGAACCGCGTACACGTGCTCGCCACGGGAAATGACGAGGCTGTCTTCCTCTCCCATGCGTGGCGCAAAACAGAACGGGCAGTCATCACCCTCACCGGTGTGTGACGGCTTGTTCTCACCTTTGAGATACGCCATCCGGTGTGGATTCCACAGGCGATCCCATGCATCTGCCGCTGGCATGTCAGACCTGAATCCGAGTTGCGATAGCTTCACGAATTTCGGCAATCGCGTCGTCGATGGTCACACCGTTCTTTTGCGAACCATCGCGGTAACGGAACGACACGGCACCAGCCGCCATATCTTCATCACCAACGATCAACATGTACGGAACCTTCTGCTTCTGCGCATTGCGAATCTTCTTCTGCATGCGGTCATCAGAACTATCAACGTCGATCCGTACACCCGCCTCGCGTAGTCGCTTGGCAATCCCATGCAGGTACTCGACATGGCCATCGGTGATCGGAATACCAACCACCTGAACCGGCGCGAGCCAGACGGGGAACGCACCGGCGTAATGCTCGAGCAGCACTGCAAAGAATCGCTCGATCGATCCGAACAAAGCGCGGTGAATCATGACTGGGCGTTGCCGCGAACCATCACCGGCGGTGTACTCAAGTTCGAAGCGCTGCGGCAGATTGAAGTCGACCTGAATAGTCGACATCTGCCAGGTACGTCCGATGGCATCGCGCGCCTGAACTGAAATCTTGGGTCCATAGAACGCTGCTCCCCCCGGATCCAAAACTAGTTCCAGATCTTGACGTTCGGCGGCTCGACGCAACGTTTCGGTTGCCTCTTCCCAATCTTCATCTGTGCCGACGTACTTCGTCTCGTTGCGCGTCGACAACTCTAAGTAGAAGTCGTCAAGTCCATAGTCGCGCAGCAGGTCCAAGACGAACGTCAGAAGCGAATCAAGCTCATCGGGCATCTGCTCGACAGTGCAGTAGATGTGCGCATCGTCCTGGGTGAATCCGCGTGCCCGCGTCAAGCCCTGGATAACTCCGGATTTCTCGTACCGATAGACCGTTCCGAACTCAAACAGACGAAGGGGTAATTCGCGGTACGAGCGCCCGCGCGCACGGAAAATCAGATTGTGCATAGGGCAATTCATCGGCTTCATGTAGTACTTCTGCGGGGCCTTACGCAGTTCGCCGTCCGCGCCGTATTCCGCGTCGAGTTCCATCGGCGGGTACATGCCCTCGGAATACCAATCAAGGTGACCTGAGATTTCGTACAACTGCCCCTTGGTCAGGTGCGGAGTGTTGACGAATTCGTAGCCGGCCTCGTCGTGGCGAAGCCGGGAGTAGTGCTCCATCTCACGACGAATGACACCGCCCTTGGGGTGGAACACTGCCAGACCGGAACCGATCTCTTCCGGGAAGCTGAACAGATCAAGTTCCGTACCCAACCGACGGTGATCACGGCGCTCGGCTTCTTCAAGGAAGGCCAGATGTTCCTTAAGGGCATCGCGGCTTTCCCAA
>CANGPO010000049.1 GCA_947455705.1 Actinomycetota bacterium
CATTGTTCCGTTCAGACACGACGCCTCCCACCGGGTTCGCTTCCTGGAAGATACGCCAGTTGGCCAACATAACCGTAAAAAGGAATCGCAACTCTCGTACCCACATGCGCAAAGCGTGCGCGCATCTTGCCGAACACGAGAGGCATGGACGGTGTTTTGTTGTAAAGATCGAGTCGAGCACCGGAACCCGGCACTCAGCAACCAAAGTAACCTGCGCAGGAATGAAGCAGAAGGGAAAGCCAATGTCAGGAATTACCGCCTCCCGCGGAAGCATTGACCTTCTGGCTGAAGACTTCAATCGCGCTGGCGCTACAGCTCGTCTTTCGTTAGACCCGAACCGCGAAATCGCCGAGGCGCTGCGCGATGAGAGCTGTGTCGAAGGCGCTGACAATGTCCTTATCTGCGAAGCGCTCTACCTCACCGGAACATCTCCATGGGTGAAGGTTGGCACGGTCAACGTCGGGAAAATTCTGGACACGCTACGACTTCTAGCGATCACCAATCGCGATTTAGAACTTGCATCAACAACCGGCATCCAGCGTGCCGGTTATGAGTTCTACGTTCATGCCCGAGCACATGCAAACTGCCGACGTTGCAGGGGGAAAGTCGCCGCCGCAATGCAGGGCATCGCACCCGACGAACACATCACGTATTTCTGTCCGACCTGTCAGCCTGGCGATCATCCCCCGGTACTGGCCCACGCTGCCCGTCGTCCGGCAAGCAAGGAACGTCGGTAGACCACTAGGTGGCCGCAGGCGTGGCGAACGATGTTGTGCGGATGGCCAGCGGAAGTCCCGAAGCGATAACGCGAGCTTGGGCCGCTCGCCCGGCCGATGATCCTGGTGACAACACGTGACTAGATAGCCAGCGACACACCACGTCGACGCATTCGACACTCGACGACACATCGGCCGCATCGAGGACGAGGGCTACCTGCGCGCGAATTGAGCCCCATACCTGGCCGTCACGTGGGCTAACAGCGGCCAGAAGTGCGGCCGGCTCGACGACGCGAAGGCCTGCCAGGACTGGATGCTGGGCCACCGCATCTGCGGCGCGCGTTAGTGCCGTGCTGAGATCGTCTCGCGCTAGGTCGCAACAATCTGCCGCCACCTCTGCGACGTCATCTACAACAAGTCCCGCGATCAACTCACCTTTGGTACGGAAGTGGTTGTACAGCGTTGCTTTTGCCAATCCACCGCGGACAGCAACGTCACCCATACTTGCTTTTCGAATACCGTTCTCGGCGAACACACGACGTGCACCATCCAGAGCCGCTGCTCTGCTACGTCCCATCGCATTACCACCCCGCGATCTCGGGGACCGAGACGACGTTGATGAGACAGAGGTGAGGTCGGCAGTGTCACTGCCGGACGGACGAACGTCAGCCACGTTAGGCGGCGGCAATTACCGAGGCGTCAGAAACCGGAAGATCGGTAACAGGCGCAACGCCTTCGAGAACGGCAACCTCGTCACTGACTGCACGCATCACCGTTGAGATCGGCACATCAAGTGCAGTACAGATTGATGCAAGAAGTTCGCTCGAGGCTTCCTTCTGGCCGCGTTCAACCTCAGACAGATAACCGAGCGACACGCGCGCAGCAGATGACACCTCGCGAAGGGTACGGCCCTGGTCTTGACGACGACGACGGAGTTCATCACCGATGACACGACGTAAAACAATCACAGCTGTACCTCCCTTATGTGCATCAGGACGGCGCAACGCACCATCGTGTTGAGTACTACGGTACCCGGCCTGACCGTTCGACGCAGGAACAGGGCGGTATTCGGATCGGGCGAGTCGCGAATTCTGGTCCGTTTGGGTAAGCAACACACACCTCATCTGATTGAGCACAGGCGTCTCACGTGGGATTTCACATGAACGGGACGCAATGACCATCTGTTTTAACGTTCAACACCGGTGCGAATGTTCCCCAAAATTGGGGACGCTCACTTGGCCGACTACTCGCCAGGTCAGTCGAGCCGCCAGGCCAGTCGAGCAACCCCCAGGCTGTAACCGCCCTAGCCATCAACCGCAGGCGTGTAAGTAGCAAGGACTTCGGCGACGAGTACAAGCACCGCTTCAACCGTTGCTGCCCTGATCCCACCGCGACCGAGTTCCGGATCGAAACTCAACGAACGGATCTGCGTTGAGGCTGATGTGGCCACCGCAATGTGCACCTCACCAACGGGTTTACCGTCTTGCGGTTCCGGCCCGGCGACACCAGTGGTGGCTACGCCAACGTCCGCACCAAGCCGGGTACGAACACCGTTCGCCATTTGCGCGGCAACCTCGGGATGCACGGCGCCCTCGCGCGCCAACAGTGCCGAGTCAACGCGCAGGAGATCGGCTTTGAGTTCCGTGGCATAGGCAACTACTGCGCCACGCACCACCGATGATGCACCTGGTACCGAGGTCAAGGCCGCACACACCAAGCCACCGGTCAGCGACTCGGCCACCGCGATCGACGCGGCATGACCGATCAACGCGTGAATAGCACTCGCAGCCGATGCCGACGACGTCTCCGTCATGTCACTCACCACTCCTTCTGCCCGTGTTCACATCGCAACAACGCGCAACACCGAATTAATGTGACGAGCCCGTGGATCGCAGTCGCAGGGCCCGCATCACATAGTCAACGCCTGTAACAACTGTCAGCACAAGGGCGATACCCATGACCGCGATTCGAAGAGGTTCTAACTCTGACGGCAAGGGCAACAGGTAAAGGACAATCGCCGTCATCTGAGCTGCGGTCTTCCACTTTCCACCACGGCTTGCGGGAATCACGCCTTCACGAATAACCCAGAACCGCAGGAGGGTGACACCGATCTCGCGGACGAGGATCACGATCGTGATCCACCATGGCAATTCAGCCAAGATCGATAGCCCAACCAGTGCGGCACCCGTTAATGCCTTGTCAGCGATGGGATCAGCAACCTTGCCAAAGGTGGTCACCTGACCGTTCCGTCGCGCCAATTCACCGTCGATGAGATCAGTCAATGAAGCCACAAGAAACACTGCCGCAGCCCAAAATCGCGACGCCGCGTCGGCGCCATCCTGTCGCAGCAACAACCATAGGAACAGCGGCACCATGAACAAGCGGATCACGGTCAAACCGTTGGGCACATTCAACGACGACGGTTCACTGGCTGCAACAGCCTCCATCGACTCGTTGCGATCGTCGCGCTCGCTCATGACCTCGTGATCCGACGATCAATCACCGTGGCGATGAGGTCAACCCCATCAGAACTCTCAACCGACGCTGTGACGATGTCACCGATCGTGACGTCAGCGAGCCGCAGGTTGGCGAGCGGGTCGTCGATCAGGATCGTGATTCCATCAACCTCGGGCGCTTGATGGGCTGAACGTCCTTCGACTACGCCATCCTCGATTACCTCAACGAGCACTTTGACGGTTTCACCAATGCGATCCTCGGCCCGTTGTGCGGTGAGTTCTTCGGCCAGTGACGTGATCCGCTCAACGCGGGCTGCGATCACATCGGCAGGCAGTTTGTCCCCGTGGCTAAACGCCTCGGTACCGTCCTCATCTGAGTAGCCGAATACGCCGATAGCGTCGAGCCGAGCTGCGGTGAGGAATCGCTCCAACTCATCAACGTCATCTTCGGTCTCACCCGGAAAGCCAACGATGACATTGCTTCGGGCGCCAGCCTGCGGTGACAGGGCGCGCGCGTTCGCAAGCAGTTCCAGGAAGGAATCCGTGCCGCCGAATCGACGCATTCGCCGCAGAACGGTCGGCGACGAATGCTGGAACGAAAGATCGAAGTACGGAACCACACCGGGCGTCTCGGCAATTGCTTGAAGTAGTGACGGTCGTGTCTCAGCCGGCTGCAGGTACGACACTCGTACCCAATCGATGCCATCTATCGCGGCGATCTCTGGCAACAACGTTTCAAGTAAACGAAGGTCGCCAAGATCCTTGCCGTATGACGTGGAGTTCTCGCTGACCAGAACGAGCTCGCGGACGCCCTGAGTTGCCAGCCACCGAGCCTCGTCAAGAACTTCTGTAGGCCGCCGAGAAATGAACGATCCGCGGAAAGCCGGGATCGCGCAGAAGGCACAGCGTCGGTCGCAACCCGATGCGAGCTTCAGCGGTGCACTCGGCCCACTCCCGAGCCGACGACGTACGACCCGTGGTCCACTGGCCGGTGCGACACCCTCGGGTAGATCCGGCTCGTCACCCTGTGCGTGCCCAGGGATCGCAACGGATGACGCAGAACGATCAACCGGACTGATAGCAAGCAGTGCTCGCCGGTCGCGGGGGGCGTGTGGTACATGCTGCTCGCCCTGCACAACACGGCGAAGCCGTCCGGCTATATCCATGTAATCGTCAAAGCCAAACACAGCATCAGCCTCAGGTAGAGACTCGGCTAATTGCTCGCCATACCGTTCAGCCATGCAACCGATGGCCACGACAGCCTGTGCCCGACCACTGGTCTTGAGATCGGCAGCTTCCAAAAGTGCATCAACTGAGTCCTTCTTTGCCGCCTCGACGAAGGTGCAGGTGTTAACGAGCACCGCGTCAGCGTCGGCGGCATCGTCGACGAGTTGCCAACCGTCGGCCTCCAGTCGACCCGCGAGTTCCTCAGAATCAACATCATTGCGTGCGCATCCCAACGTGACGAGTGCTACGCGAAGTGGTGCTGCTGGCTCAACGGTCATAACGAAACCCTAGTGCGTGGGACACCGGATCCTGACCATGTGGTCGCTGGCGTCTCATGAATCGGCGACCAGCATGATCGTCCACCGCTTTACGTTCTATGCGGTTGGGCTTACAGAGCCGTACTCCTGTCGCACAACCTGTCCTGCCGAACCTGGCGCCCCAAGGTCAACGCCGTTCACCTTGAGCGTCACCGCACCTGCGTCACCGACGACGAGGTAGACCGTTGAGTCTGACGTAAACACTTTCGTGTCTCCCGCCGTCAGCATCCCTTCGAAGATCTTCTCCCCACCTTTGCCCTTAGCCACACTCACCCAGGCCGCCTGCCCCGTCACCGTGACCTGGACAGTTGTGCCAGCGCCAACGATGACCGGCGATGCACTCGACGGATCGGGAGTCGCCGAATCAGTAACCGCTGCGGTTGTTGATGGTGTGCTCGACGGAACCTCCGAGGGTGACGCAGAGGTAGTGGGAGACATCGAGGGAGTTGGTGTGGGCGTCGGGCTCGCGCTCATCGACGGCGACACACTCGGCACGACGTTCGTAGCAGTCGAACTACGCTGGCTAAAGAAGTAGAACAGCCCCGCACCCAGAAGTGCGATGCCTAAAACCGCGGCGACGACGAGCCAGACACCACCACCTCGCGTGTCCTGCTTACCAAGTGATCCTGCAAGTTGACGCAAACCATCTGCTCGATTGGCCGACTCCATAATGCGAGTTGGTTGCTCGATGGGCTCCACTGCACTGGCCACACGCGCCGGCACGCCTCCTTGCGCACCAAACTGATCAAGTAACACTGCACCATCGATTCCGAGCGCAGTGGCGATGCTGCGGATATGTCCTCGCGCATACGTATCGCCTCCGCAGGCCGCGAAATCATCGGCCTCGATGGACGTCAATAGCGCAGGACGAATGCGGGTCTTATCGCTTAGATCCTCGACAGATAAGCCTTGTACGTGGCGGGCAGCGGCGATCGTTTGACCGATCGTCATACCGCTACTCACCACGAAAACCCTTCATCGCACATACGTTGTGCGAAACTGCTTTAACCCCGCTGCGTCCATCGTACGCCCTGAAATCGGCGCAGAAGACTGCTCTCACATGACCCGATCGCTACTCGCCGAGGGTCGCCAAAATGTCCTCAAGCTCTTCGGCTGTCACGAGAACTTCGCGCGCCTTACTGCCCTCAGAGGGTCCAACGATCCCGCGTGTTTCCATGAGGTCCATAAGGCGACCTGCCTTGGCGAAACCGACGCGAAGCTTGCGCTGCAGCATCGACGTTGACCCAAACTGCGACGTAACAACCAACTCCACGGCCTGACGCAAAATGTCCAGATCGTCACCGATCTCTTCATCGACATCCTTCTTTGATGCAACTGGCGCAGCAATATCTTCGCGATACGCCGGCGTCATTTGCGTCTTGCAGTGAGCGACGATGCTGCGAATCTCGTTTTCGCTTACCCACGATCCCTGAATGCGAATAGCCTTATTTGCACCCATGGGCAAGAACAGGGCATCGCCTTGGCCGACGAGTTTCTCTGCACCCGGCTGATCCAGAATCACTCGGCTATCGGCCAGACTCGACGTAGCAAATGCCAATCGGCTCGGTACGTTCGCCTTGATCAGACCAGTAACGACATCGACGCTGGGTCGCTGCGTGGCAAGAACGAGGTGGATACCAGCGGCACGAGCAAGTTGGGTAATGCGCACGATCGAGTCTTCAACATCACGTGGCGCGACCATCATCAGGTCGGCCAACTCGTCCACAACGACAAGGAGATACGGGTACGGCGAAATCACTCGTTCGCTACCGGGAAGTGGCTTCACCTGGCCGGCACGAACTGCCTTGTTGAAGTCGTCGATGTGTCGATAACCGAAGTGCGCCAAGTCGTCGTATCGCATATCCATTTCACGCACGACCCACTGCAATGCTTCAGCAGCCTTCTTCGGGTTCGTGATGATCGGCGTGATCAGGTGCGGAACACCTTCGTAAGCGGTCAGTTCGACGCGCTTGGGATCGATCAAAACCATGCGCACTTCGTCGGGGGTCGAACGCATCAGCACACTGGTGATCAACGTGTTCATGCATCCGGACTTACCCGCACCCGTGGCACCAGCCACCAGGATGTGCGGCATCTTGGCCAGGTTCGCGCAGACGAAGCCACCCTCAACATCCTTGCCCAAACCAACCAACATCGGATGGTGATCGCCAGACGCCGTCTTACTGCGAAGCACGTCACCCAAACTTACGAGTTCGCGATCAGTGTTAGGGATCTCAATACCGATGGCCGATTTACCAGGAATCGGAGACAGAATTCGAACGTCCGCACTTGCGACTGCGTACGAAATGTTTTTACTCAGTGCCGTAACGCGCTCAACCTTGACTGCAGGGCCAAGCTCAACCTCGTAGCGAGTCACTGTCGGTCCGCGCATGTAGCCGGTGACCTGTGCGTCGATGCCGAATTGGTCAAGCACTGCGGTCAATGACGCAACGACGGCATCGGACGCCTTGCTCGTCACCTTAGGTGCTGCACCGGGCTTAAGAAGCTGAGTGTCGGGCAACTCATAAACGACATCACCCGCAAGTGGCAATTGCTCAATAACGTCAGGGTTTTCTGGCAGTTGCTTGGCCGCCCGACGCTTGGGCTTTACGACCTCGCCGGTCGTCAGATCAACGATCACGGTGGAGACATCATCGGGATCAGCATCGAACTCGTCATCAGAGGTGTCCGCTGAGTCGGTGATATCGATCTTGATTGACTCGGTCAGGTGCTCATCAGTGTTGACGTCTTCGTTGGCGCCATGACGGAACCAGCGACCCCGACGCTTGGTTGGCTCAGCCAATAGCGGTGTCTCAAACGCTTCATCACCGGCAAGTGCACCGAGATCCACTGCGCCCGGTGAACGGCCGCGACGCCATGTTGCGGCGCCCTCGAGGTTGTCGCCACCTTCGTCACCTTCGGGAGTGCCGAAAATGCGCGCGTTGATTGACGCAATCCGCTCGGGGATCGCTGAGATCGGCGTAGCGGTAACGACCAGCACACCAAAGAACGCCAGAAGGAGTAGAAACAGTGACGCAACAATCGGGTGAGTGGCCGACACCATCGGAGCAGACGCTAGCCAGCCGATCCATCCCCCACCGGCGGCCATCGCGTCGCCACCATCGGCCGGCACTGGAGTTCCGTGGATGATGTGCACCAAGCCGCAGGCTGCGAGAACCAGTGCCCCACCGCCGATCGTCACGCGACCGGTCGTAGCACTTTCATCGGGATGACGCAGCACCCGCCAGGCTAGGCCGAGCAAGAGGAACGGTAGAACCCAGTCCAGGCTTCCCATCGCACCGGTGACGATGAATCCAACGATTCCGCCGAGGCCAGACGTCACGTTCCACCAGGTGGCGAACGCAACCAAGATCGCTAGGGCAATGAACATAAGCCCCAGGCCGTCGCGCCGATGCGCAGGATCCAACTCCCGGGCACCCGAGCCGAGCTTGCGGGCACCGCCGCCAATCACGTGGGCAATACCCACCCAGATGGCCGTCAGCATCCGGACGATGGCTGTCCCGATGCGGCTTAGGACCGAGGGTCCCGCCTTAGCCGGAGCTGGTCGAGGGCTCGAGGCAGCCGAACGCGGCTTCGCCTTTCCCTTCGAGTTCGAACGAGACGTGCTTGATGAAGAGCGCGTCGAGGTTGACCGGGTAGCGGTCTTACTCGAGCGGCTCGCAGGGGAAGATCCACGAACCTCAACCTCAGGTTCAGCCTGAGCTGACCGAGACCGGGGCGCCGTGGACGTACGGGTCGCCATAGCAGGCCACGTTACCTAATTCGTCCCATTGAGCACGTACGCCACACCGGTAACAGCAGTAACAGTGCAGGTGGTAGATCCCTCACGGTGAACGACGACTGTCCTGTCGCCGATCGTGGCCGGGCGTGGATCTTAGGCTTCGATGACGACCGGGACGATCATGGGGCGACGACGGTGCTGGTCGTTCACCCAACGTCCTAAGGTCCGACGAACCACCTGCTGAAGCGCGTACTGATCCGTCGTTCCTTCGCGGAGCGCATCTTCAACGGCCTGGCGGATCTTCGTGACTACAGGATCGAAGGCTGCGTCATCCTCGACAAAGCCGCGAGCCTGAATTTCTGGGCCGGCAGTGACTTTGCCTTCAACAGAATCAACGACAACGAAGCACGTAATGATGCCCTCGGTGCCGAGTACGCGCCGATCCTTGAGCGACGACTCCGTCAGATCACCAACACTGGCACCATCGACGTAGACGAAACCGCAGGGCACCGCTCCAACCACGCTCGCCTTACCGTCGATGAGATCGACGACTCCCCCGTCAAGGGTGAGGATGATGCGTTCGGCCGGTACGCCCGTCGCAAGCGCCAATTCGGCATTGGCTTTGAGATGGCGTGGCTCACCGTGCACGGGCATGACATTGCGCGGCTGCACGATGTTGTAGCAGTAGAGGAGTTCACCAGCGGCCGCGTGGCCGCTGACGTGCACGGTCGCATTGCCCTTGTGAACGACCTTGGCTCCGAGACGGGTCAGACCGTTGATGACTCGGCTCACCGCGTTCTCATTACCGGGGATCAACGAGGAGGCGAGGATGACGGTATCGCCGGGGCCAATCTTGATCTGATGATCGTTATTGGCAATCCGCGACAAGGCAGCCATTGGCTCACCCTGAGAACCCGTGCACACCAGGACGACTTGGTCGTCGGGCAACTCGCCGAGCTGATCGCTGGCAACCAGCAACCCGCCAGGAATTGTCAGGTAACCAAGGTCGCGGGCGACGCCCATATTGCGCACCATCGAGCGGCCGAAGAAGGCCACCTTGCGATTGTGTCGATGCGCAACATCAATCATCTGCTGTACGCGGTGAACGTGCGAGGCGAATGAGGCAATGACAATACGTCCCTTGGCCGACGTGAAGACTCGCTCGAGCGCCGGCTCAATTTCACGCTCGCTAGGAACGAAGCCCGGAACTTCCGCATTGGTGGAGTCAACGAGGAACATGTCCACACCGCGCTCCCCGAGCCGCGCGAAGGCACGAAGATCGGTGGTGCGTCCATCCAGTGGTAGCTGGTCCATCTTGAAGTCACCGGTGTGCAGCACTGTGCCGGCTGCCGTCTCGATAAACACGGCGAGCGCATCTGGGATCGAGTGGTTGACCGCAACGAATTCGAGGGTGAACGGACCAGCTTTGGAGATTTGGCCCTCAACAACCTCAATCGTCGACGCTTTGATGCGGTGCTCTTTAAGCTTCGCCTCCAGCATCGCCAGCGTGAGCTGCGAACCGTAGATCGGGATGTCTTGACGCTCGCGCAGAAGGTAGGGAACAGCCCCGATGTGATCCTCATGTGCGTGGGTCAACACCATGCCGTCGATCAGGTGCAGTCGATCACGGATGAAATCGAAGTCAGGAAGGATCAGGTCGACGCCAGGCTGCGAATCTTCAGGGAATAGAACCCCACAGTCGACGATCAGTAGCCGTCCGGCATGCTCGAAGACGGTCATATTGCGACCGATCTCCCCCAAACCTCCGAGCGGAACTACGCGCAAGCCATTAGCTGGCAACTCTGGCGGCAAGCCGAGTTCTGGATGCGCATGAGTCATGAAGCAAACCCCACAACTCCGCCGTCGGCGAGCCCCTCAAAAAGAGCCCGCTTGTCGTCGGCGGAAATAGAAAGAAGTGGTAGCCGAAGCGGCCCACCACCAGGACGGCCGAGATGGGTAAGCGCGGCCTTAACCGCAATAACCCCTTGTGTAATCCCCATGACGGATTCCGTCACAGGAACAAGTTCATCGTTGAGTTCACGTGCCAGTTCTACATCGCCTGCTTCGTAGGCAAGGATCATCGCCGAGATTCGATCAGCCACAAGGTGTCCGGTGACGCTCACAGCGCCAACCGCACCAACTGCCAACAGCGGCAGGTTCATAGCGTCGTCACCGGAGTAATAAACGAGCTCACATCGCGACATCACTTGCTGAGCTGCGAAAAGATCGCCCTTGGCATCTTTGTTAGCAACGATTTGCGGGTGTTCGGCAAGACGCAGCAACGTCGAGGTTGCAATCGGCACACCAGCTCGGCCCGGAATGTCATAGAGCATGACGGGAAGCCCGGTGGCATCGGCCACGGCAGTGAAGTGCGCGTACAGCGAATCCTGTGGCGGCTTGTTGTAGTACGGCGTGACCACGAGCAAGCCGTGCGCACCAGCTTTCTCGGCGGCCTTACTGAGCTCAATAGTATGGCGCGTATCGTTCGTTCCAACGCCAGCCACGACGTGGGTGCGGTCGCCAACAGCCTCGACGACGATTCGAAGGAGGCGATCCTTTTCTGCGTCAGATGTCGTCGGAGATTCTCCGGTGGTGCCGTTGACGATCAACCCGTCATTACCAAGATCAACGAGATCGACAGCGAGCGCCGCAGCGGCCTTTTCGTCCAGCGATCCGTCTTTGGTGAACGGGGTGACCATGGCGGTGAGCATGCGGCCAAAAGGTCGCTGCGGGGTTGAAGTTCGGGCCACGACATAAGCCTATCGGTCGGATGCGTGCTGCGTATCGACTAGGGCGCGACGCGACCATTAGCCACGAACGCGGCATGGGTCATCGGCATGATTGCTGCCCAGGCATCCTCATACTTCTCGGCAACCATTTCTATTTCCCGCTGGGGATATGACGGGAAATGTGCATCCTCACTGCGCTTACGCAGCGATAAGAAGTTCATCAAAGCGCGTGAATTCATCGTGACGTAAGCCGAAGAATAGGTGTTCACCGGAAGTACGGCGCGAGCTACCTCACGGGCCACTCCAACCTCAAGCATCCGCTCATACTGGGCATATGACTCTCGGCAGGCCGTCTTGATCGCGTCGACGGTGATCTCATACTGCTCGGACGTTCCGGGGATGAAGTCATATGCCCCAGCCTTGCCGACCTGCACAAGATTTCGCTCGGGCGCCGGTACGTAGAACAGCGGTTCCAAAACGCGATAGCGACCACTTTCCTCGTTGTAGGACGCGATTCGGTGACGCATGTGCTCACGCCACACGAAGATCGGTGCCTGAACGTAGAAGGTCATGACGGAGTGCTCAAATGGGCTTCCATGACGCTCTCGCATCAAAAAGCGAATCAGCCCCTCAGCGCCAGAGGTATCGGCCTCAACGGAGTCCAGAGAGCGCTCACCCTGCGTGGAAACGCGCGCCGCGAACAGCACGTCCGCATCGGAGGCAGCATGCTTAACGAGTTCAACCGTCACGTCACTTCGGAAGGTGATCTCACTCGCTTCTGACATGCTCTGCTCCTACGACGCTCAGTACCTACGACGCTGCTACCTCAACGCTTTTCCGCTGACGTTATCAGCGTGTACCCAGACCCTAACTCCCCAAGGTCCGTGGACCCGGGACCACCCCGCCGCCATTCGCGAATCTGGCAAGACTAAATGTCGCGACGTCCGCATCAGGCGCTTTGCCCTCGGCTAAGTCAGCAAGAATCAATCCCATAAGCGCGGAGAATTTAAAGCCCTCGCCCGAATCGCCCGCTGCTACGACCACTCGACCGTCAAGCACCGTGTCAATGACGAACCGGCCGTCTGGCGAATCCGTCCATGAGCACACTTGGGCATCCAAGACGGTTGGATCGAGGCTTGTGAAGTTGCGGACCACGCGTTCGGAAATCATTGCCGACACGTAGTGCGATGGCACTCGATCCAGATCGTCTTCAGTCCAATCGCGGATCGAGTAATCAACGCCCAACTTGTATCCACGGCCAGGAGTCGCCATGCCGTACATTCCTGGCTCGTCACCCATGGGACCGTCATACAGGCATGGGAGATTGTCCGTCGCCGGGGCTTGGCCGACATGACATACCTGTTCCAGCACGGGGGCGAACTGAACGCCCAGATCCATAACGTCGAACAAGGCACCGGCACCCGGGCCGGGCGCGATGACGGCCATGTCGGCTTCGAAGATTCGTCCGTCAGAGGCCGTTAGCCGAACACCAGCAGCGGTTGATTCAATGCTGCGAATATTGGGGCCGACTTCGAGCCGACCACCGGCCATTGCGAACAGGCCAACCTGGGCATCGAGTGCGGAGGATGCGAGCACGGGGCCAGCGGTTTCCTGCCACACCCCAATACGACCATCCGGACGCAGTCCGGGGAACACCTTTGTCACGTCATCTGGGTCGTACACCTCGAAGGGGACGTTTTCCGCGGCTAGCGCTGCCATAACGCGGGGGGCTGAATTCTCGTCCCGCCAGAGGATGCCTCGACGCAGGATCGCTTGGATTCCCGTCAGCGACTCGAGTCGCTCCCACGCATCCACGGCCCTTAACGCAAGGCGGACCCGGAGTTGATCGGGATGCGATAGGCGCCAAATGCGAGTCGGGCCCGATGACGAGCCAAGTGTGTGGGCGGGACCGTGGCGGTCGATCAAGGTGACGTCATGGCCGCGGCGCGCTAATTCGGCTGCCGCAGGTAAACCCCAGCAACCAGCTCCTACCACCACAATGCGCACGTCTGGCAGGCTACCCGATGAGCCCACTGCCCGCCGCTACAGCCGAGCGCAATCTGGCAACTGTCCCGGCAAAGTGTGGAGCCAACCCCTAGGCTCGCGTCGTGGCGAAATTCTCTGGCATCCCCCTTGCGGCCGTCGAGTTCTATGAACAGCTGGCCGTCAACAACAGCAAGGTGTGGTGGGCCGAACACAAGGACGTGTACGAGACGAATGTCCGCACTCCACTCGAAGAACTTTTGGCCGAACTGGAATCCGAGTTTGGTGCTGCCCACATCTATCGCCCGTACCGCGATGTGCGGTTCAGCAAAGAGAAGACTCCGTACAAGGACCATCAGGGTGCCCTGATCGGTGTCGAGGATTCCATCGGCTACTACGTGCAAATCTCTGCACAGGGTTTGTACGTCGGCGGCGGTTGGTATGCCGCGTCGTCATTGCAAACGCAGCGGTACCGAGAGGCAATCGACTCCCCCGTCGTTGCCACCTTCGAGCCGGCCCTTAAGAAGGCTCTCAAGGCTGGATTAGAACTCGGCGACGATCTGATGAAGACCAAGCCGCGTGGCGTTGCCGATGACCACCCGCATCTTGAACTTCTGCGACGCAAGAACGTGTTACTGAGTCACCAGTTCGGCACACCCACCTGGCTCGATACTCGCACGACGCTGACGAAGGTACGTTCCACCTGGCGAGCACTGACACCGTTGGTCGAATGGTTGGCCGATCACGTTGGTCCAGCCGATAGCGGTATACCCACGGAGCCCGAGTGATCCACGAGTGGCATATCCGTCGCCGCACAATTCTGCTCAATGCGCTTAGCGTCGGATTGGCAACGGGCGCATACGGAATCTCGTTCGGCGCGATCTCCGTATTGGGTGGCTTGACGGTTCTTCAGACTCAGACGCTGTCGGTGTTGATGTTTACCGGCGGCTCGCAGTTTGCACTCGTCGGTGTTCTCGCCGCTGGCGGCGGTGCCGCTTCAGCAGTGGCGACAAGCGTGCTGCTTGGCCTTCGTAATGCGTTCTACGGAGTAACGATGGCTCCGATGCTGAATGTGTCTGGTCCAACTCGACTAGTAGCCGCGCAGTTGACGATCGATGAATCGACCGCGATGGGAGTGGCCCAATCCGAGGAGCACGACAACTTCCACGGCTCGAAGCTCGCGTTCTGGGCAACTGGCTTGTCGGTTTTTGTGTTCTGGAATCTAGCCACTTTTGCCGGTGCAATGGGCGCACAGGCTCTGGGCGATCCGAAAGTGTGGGGTCTTGATGCAGCGATCCCGGCCGGTTTCATCGCGCTGGTATGGCCGCGCCTACACGATCGTCGCTCATGGTCGATCGCGCTATGCGCAGGGGCAGTGGCATTGTTCCTGACACCGTTCCTGCGACCGGGTGTCCCTGTGCTGCTTACGTCCATCGTCGCGGTCGTGGCTGGAGTCTTGGCTGTGCGTAAGCGGTCAGCCGATGTGTTCGACAGGTCGGTGAGCTCCTCATGAGTACCGTCTGGATGGCGGTGATCGCCGCATGTATTGGGTGTTACATCGCCAAAATTGCCGGCGCATCCGTTCCCCACAACATTCTCGATAAGCCTGTTGTGAAGGCGACATCGGATGCAATTCCGATCGCACTACTGTCTGCTTTGGTCGCGGTGCAGACCTTCGCCGTTGGCCAGACTCTCGTGATTGATGCTCGATTCGCTGGCCTTTTAGCGGCCGTGGTTGCCCTTCTTCTGCGGGCACCATTCATCATCGTCGTGTTGGTCGCTGCCGCTACGGCTGCGGCACTGCGTCACTTCGGCTTCGCTTAGTTTCTCGAGATCCCACCACGTCAATGTCTCAGGTGAATACATCAACGGAACCTATGCGGATCTTGGTTACACACATCGGACAACCCATCGGGGCACGTGTGAGTCAGGAATTCAAGCCATCCTGGCGTCGTATTGCTCAACGAAGGTCGAGGAAGTTTTCTAGGCCGAAGGTAAGGCCTGGAGTTTCGGCTACCTTGCGAACGCCTAGCAAAACGCCAGGCATGAACGAGGAACGATCCGTGGAGTCGTGACGAATCGTCAGGGTCTCCCCCGGATCGCCAAGAATTACTTCCTGATGTGCGAGCAATCCACGCGCGCGCACCGAGTGAACGCGGATGCCATCAACATCGGCGCCACGCGCTCCATCAAGACTTTGGGTGGTCGCATCAGGAGATGCGCCCCGCCCGCCAGCAGCACGCGCCGAAGCGATCAGCGAGGCCGTGGCACGCGCCGTACCCGAAGGAGCATCAGCCTTGTCAGGGTGATGGAGTTCGATGATTTCGACTGATTCGAAATACGGTGCAGCTTGCGCTGCAAAATGCATCATGAGCACTGCACCGATACCAAAGTTCGGCGCGATCAGCACGCCTGCTGATGGCACGTGGTGCAACCATCCGCGCACAGTCTCGAGCCGATCGGGAGTGAACCCTGTGGTCCCGACAACCGCATGCATGCGATTAGCGATGACGAATTGGAGGTTGTCCATAACCGCGTCAGGATGCGTGAAGTCGACGACGACATCCGCGCCGGCATCTTCGAGGTCTTCGAGGTCATCGTCTAGATCAAGACCAACGGCCAACTCGAGATCGTCAGCAGCCTCTACCGCACGAACCACTTCGGCGCCCATGCGGCCACGTGCACCGATCACACCAACGCGAAGTGCCATGGCAGTGACTCCTTAGATAGCGGCGCGGTTACGCAACAGCGGATGAAAAGTCTCGGTCCGGATCGAACGGACCAATCACAGCAAGGGTTGGCTGAACATCCAACAACGATGATGCCACGGCTTGAACGTCTTCGATCGTTACGGCTTCAACTGCATGTAGGACATCGGCCGTCGACCACAGATCACCGGTGAGCAATTCCGCTTTGCCAATACGCGACATCCGCGACCCGGTGTCTTCGAGCCCAAGAACTAGCCCGCCGCGCATCTGCCCCTTACCGCGGGAAAGCTCATCGGCAGTGATCCCGCCAGCAGCAACCTTGGCCAACTCATCACGTGCAATGGCGAGAACGTCATCCACCTTCTTGGGTATGCAGCCGGCATAGATGCCGAACATGCCCGTATCAGCGTAGGACGACGTGAACGAGAACACTGAGTAGGCAAGGCCGCGCTTTTCGCGGATCTCCTGAAAAAGACGCGAACTCATGCCACCGCCGAGGGCTGCATTCAAGACACCAAGGGCGAAGCGACGGTCGTCATCACGGGCAAGACCGGGAACGCCAAGGACAACATTCGCTTGCTCTGTAGCCTTATTGAAAACACGGATCTGCCCGGCACCCCGAGTGCGCAGAACGCCCCCGCGTGGCTGCGCCGGCAATGCTTCGGAATCAAGTAATCCCGCTCGTCCGAACGACTTCTTCACGGCACGCACGACGGCAGCGTGATCAACATTTCCAGCGGCAGCGACAACCAGGTTCGGGGCTTGGTACTGACGGTTGTAGAACGAGCGGATGTTGCGTGGGGTGATCGCCTCAATCGTTTCGACCGTGCCAAGGATTGGCCGACCAAGGGACGCATGCCCGTAGAGGGCATCAGCGAACTCTTCGTGAACGAGATCACCGGGATCATCATCACGCATGGCGATCTCTTCGAGAATGACATCGCGTTCGGCGTCAACATCTTCAGACCGCAGCAGCGCGGAGGTAACCACATCGCTGACGACATCCATCGCCATCGGCAGATCCGCGTCTAGAACACGCGCGTAGAAACAGGTGAGCTCTTTGGAGGTAAATGCATTCAACTCACCGCCAACAGCATCAACCGAGGATGAGATCTCAAGAGCAGTGCGATTCGCCGTGCCCTTAAAGAGCAAATGCTCGAGGTAATGCGCGGCACCAGCTTGGGCGGGGGTCTCATCGCGCGACCCAACACCAACCCAGATGCCGAATGCGGCTGATCGAACCCCAGGAAGATTTTCCGTAACGATACGCAGACCGCTCGGAAGAACAGTGCGACGAACAACGGCACCTTCTTCGTTGAGAAGAATGCGGGTACTTCCTGGCTTCTGATCACGTGCTGTGGGCACGGGACGATGTCCCGTGCCCACAGTTGATCGTGCTGCCTTAGGCAAGGATCAGGCCTCTTCGGTTGCTGCGTCGGCATCCGCGGCTGGCGCTTCGGCTCCGTCAGCATTCTCGTCGACCGGGCTCAGCGACAACTTGCCGCGAGCGTCGATTTCGGAGATCTCGACGAGTACCTTCTGACCGATCGACACAACATCGTCGACATTGTCGACGCGCTTGCCACCGGCAAGGCTGCGCAGCTTCGAGATGTGAAGCAGACCATCCTTACCGGGCATGAGTGAGACGAAGGCACCGAACGGCGTGGTCTTAACGACCGTTCCGAGGTAGCGCTCGCCGATCTCTGGCATGTGCGGGTTGGCGATGGCATTGATCTGCGCACGCGCAGCCTCAGCCTTCGGTCCATCAACAGCGCCGATGTAGATGGTGCCGTCGTCCTGGATCGTGATCTCTGCACCAGTCTCGTCCTGAATCTGGTTGATCATCTTGCCCTTCGGGCCGATGACCTCACCGATCTTGTCGACAGGGATCTGGATCGAGATGATGCGTGGCGCGAATGGTGACATTTCATCTGGACGATCGATGGCTTCCATCATCACGTCAAGAATGGCCAGACGTGCATCGCGGGCCTGCGTCAACGCACCGGCAAGGACTGATGCCGGAATACCGTCGAGCTTGGTGTCGAGCTGCAATGCGGTGACGAATTCGCGCGTACCGGCGACCTTGAAGTCCATGTCGCCGAACGCATCCTCTGCGCCGAGGATGTCAGTGAGCGAGACGTACTCGGTCTTACCGTCAACCTCATCGGAGATAAGACCCATAGCGATACCTGCGACAGGTGCCTTCAACGGCACACCAGCGTTGAGCAACGACATCGTCGAGGCACAGACAGAACCCATCGACGTCGAACCGTTGGAGCCGAGAGCCTCGGAGACCTGACGGATTGCGTAGGGGAACTCTTCCTTGGTGGGAAGCACAGGCACCAGGGCGCGCTCGGCGAGTGCACCGTGACCAATTTCGCGACGCTTCGGCGAACCGACGCGGCCCGTCTCACCGGTTGAGTAGGGCGGGAAGTTGTAGTTGTGCATGTAGCGCTTGCGCGTCTCTGGGTTCAGCGTGTCGAGCTGCTGCTCCATGCGCAGCATGTTGAGGGTGGAGATGCCCAGGATCTGGGTCTCGCCACGCTCGAATAGCGCTGAACCGTGAACGCGCGGCACGACGTCGACCTCAGCGGAAAGGGTCCGGATATCGGTAAGGCCACGGCCGTCGATGCGAACCTTGTCGCGCAGAACACGCTGTCGGACGAGCTTCTTGGTCAGTGAGCGGTATGCGGCGCTGACCTCCTTCTCGCGGCCCTGGAAGTCTTCGGCGAGGCGCTCAGAAACGAGAGCCTTCACCCGATCAAGCTCTTCTTCGCGCTCCTGCTTGCCACCGATGGTGAGTGCGGCAGCGAGTTCCGAGCTAACGGCTGCCTCGACGGCAGCGAATGCGTCTGGCTGGTAATCGGCGAAGATCGGGAATTCCGCAGTCTCCTTCGAGACCTGAGCAGCAAGCTCGCTCTGGGCGACACACAGTGCACGGATGAATCCCTTGGACGCATCAATACCTTGAGCGACGACCTCTTCGGTCGGGGCAGCCATGCCACCACGAACGAGTTCGATCGTGCGCTCAGTGGCCTCAGCCTCGACCATCATGATGGCGACGTCGTCACCCACGATGCGGCCAGCAACGACCATGTCGAATACGGCCTCTTCAAGCTCTGAGTGAGTTGGGAAGGCAACCCACTGGTTGTTGATGAGGGCCACGCGGACGCCACCGATCGGGCCGCTGAATGGCAAGCCGGCGATCTGGGTGGACATCGAGGCTGCATTGATAGCAACCACGTCGTAGAGGTGATCGGGGTTCAATGCCATGACCGTGACAACGACCTGGATTTCGTTACGCAGACCCTTGACGAACGATGGGCGCAGCGGACGGTCGATCAGGCGGCAGGTGAGAATCGCGTCCTCTGACGGACGGCCTTCGCGACGGAAAAACGAGCCGGGGATACGACCCACGGCGTACATACGCTCTTCGACATCGACAGTGAGCGGGAAGAAGTCGAACTGATCTTTCGGGCTCTTACCGGCCGTCGTGGCCGAAAGAAGCATCGTTTCGTCGTCAAGGTAGACCACTGCCGCACCAGCAGCCTGGCGGGCAAGTCGACCTGTTTCGAAACGAACCTTACGGGTGCCGAATGAGCCGTTATCGATAATGGCTTCGGCGGATTGGATCTCGGGACCCTCCACGGGGTGCCCTCCTTGTTTCATCATGGAAGCAAGGAGCGAATGCGGGAGTGCCTGACAGTCGGCAGGAGGCCGGTCATCGATCGAAGCACGCGGGCCGCCTATCGGCTCACTCCTGCGAGAGACTCGATCGCGCCCGAATGCCACTACCGAAGACCGACGACTGGGGCTTTGCTCCGGAGCGTTCGCTCCCGATTTCCGACGGTTCGTCTTTGGTCGTAGCCGTCTGCCACGACCAATTCAGTGGCTATTTAGTTGTCGGTAGTACTCATCTTTATTTCTAGCGCACAACCACCGGCATGTGGGTGAGCGACCCGCGAGTCACTCACCACAGCCAAAGGTGCGACTAGCGGCGGATACCGAGACGTTCGATGATTGCGCGGTAGCGCTCGATGTCGGTCTTGGTCAGGTACTTGAGCAGACGACGACGCTGTCCGACCATCAACAGCAAGCCGCGGCGGCCGTGGTGATCGTGCTTATGCGTCTTGAGATGCTCGGTGAGCTCATTGATGCGGTTGGTGAGAAGTGCAATCTGAACCTCAGGTGAGCCGGTGTCGCCAGGCTTAGTGGCGTACTCAGCGATGATTGCGTTCTTCTTCTCGGCGTCGAGCGACATGTATTCCTCTTCGGGCGCGTTACGGATGCGCCGGACGCGCAATCCTGGATCAGACACGAGTTACCGGGCGCCTACCCCATAACCGTCACTCAGAACTTTATCAGTGGGGGCCGATACGACCCAATCGCACACATTTTCGCAGGTCAGAGGGTTGACGACGAGCGCTCCGGCTAACCGTTTGTGAGGATCTCGCGAGTTTTGTCGACATCGGCCGTCATCTGCGTGATCAGCGCATCGATTCCGTCGAACTTCACCTGGCCACGAATCCGCTCGACGAAGTCCACCGCGACATTGTGGTCGTAGAGGTCCAG
>CANGPO010000050.1 GCA_947455705.1 Actinomycetota bacterium
GGGCGCGTTACGGATGCGCCGGACGCGCAATCCTGGATCAGACACGAGTTACCGGGCGCCTACCCCATAACCGTCACTCAGAACTTTATCAGTGGGGGCCGATACGACCCAATCGGTGGTATCTCCGCAGGTCAGGGCGTCGGCCTGGTGAAGCATCTACTTACTCCTGGGCGAGGATGTCGCGGGTTTTGTCGACATCGGCCGTCATCTGCGTGATCAGCGCATCGATTCCGTCGAACTTCACCTGGCCACGAATCCGCTCGACGAAGTCCACCGCGACATTGTGGTCGTAGAGGTCCAGATCATCGCGATCCAGAACATAAGCCTCGACTCGTCGACCAATGACTCCGTCGAACGTTGGGTTGGTGCCCACGCTTACGGCGGCCGGGTACATCGTCGGCTCATCGGAGTAGGGATTGTCGATGAGCCACGCCGCGTACACGCCATCAGCGGGGACGGCTGCATAGGCAATCGTTCCGAGGTTCGCCGTCGGGAAGCCCAACTCGCGGCCCCGCTTATCGCCGTGAACAACAACACCCTCGACGCGATGTGGGCGCCCCAACGACAGGGCGGCCGACGCTACATCACCTGCTGCAACCAGCCCGCGCACATACGTCGACGACCACGTGCCCCCGGTACCCGCGACGAGCGGTACAGCATCAACCATGAATCCCCGCCTCAAACCGAGTTCGCCAAGTAGCTCGGTGTCGCCGGCGGCACGATGGCCGAACCTGAAGTTCACGCCGACGACAACACCTAGGGCGTGGAAGCGATCGACAAGCACGTGGTCGACAAACTCTTCCGGTGATAGCGCAGCCAGTTCCAGCGTGAACGGCAGGACGCAGACTCCGTCGACACCTAGATCAGCAAGGAGTTCACAGCGTTGATCAAGTGACGACAGCAGCCCCGGATGAGTGCCAGGGCGAATAACTTCACTGGGATGTGGATCGAAGGTTATGACGACGGCCGGTGCATCGAGGGTCTGCGCATAATCGACAGCACGGCTGATGATGGCTCGATGACCGCGGTGCACTCCGTCGAAGACACCGATGCAGACCACTGATCGCGGCTGATCGTCCGGCACTTCTGCGAGACCATTCCAACGTTGCACAGTCATACCTTGCCACTCGGCACCACGAGAGTGTGAATGCAACCCACTCTTATTCCCGGTAATCCGTCACTATGAGAACACTACGAGGTGTGCGTAGACACCTTCTCGTGGTTCGGCAATCGACAGCACACTGCCATCTGGACCGAATATCCCCACGATTGCGTCACCCTCATCAGCCACGGGGATTCGAGTCCCATGCAGGACTCGATCAGCATCGTGGGCATCGACGTTGATGCTTGGGAACGTTTCGCTCACCACGTCAGCCAGCGGGATGATCACGCAGTCTGCTTCAATCTGCTCGAGCGTGTGCGCCTGATCAATGGTGAATGCACCGACTCTCGTGCGTCGGAGTGCGGTGAGGTGCCCCCCGACGTTGAGACCTGCACCCAAATCGCGCGCGAGTGCTCGGATGTACGTGCCCGATGAGCAGTCGACCGTGACGTCGACATCGATCGTGGATTCGTCTCGAGAGATCTTGTGAATCTCGAAGCGCGAAATCGTTGCGGGCCGCTCTGGTAAGACGATCTCTTCACCTGCCCGCACGCGATCGTAGGAACGAACACCATCGACCTTGATAGCTGAGACCGAGGATGGTCGTTGCATGATAGAGCCGGTAAGTGCCTGCACCCCATGGTGAATCGCCTCATCGCTGACGCCAGACGCATCGTTAGTTTCGAGCACTTCACCCTCAGCGTCATCAGTATGCGTCGTGATGCCAAGCCGAATCGTCGCGTCGTAGGTCTTATCGGTCAGCATGAGATGTCCGAGTAATCGTGTTGCCCGTTCGACCCCAACGATCAACACACCCGTCGCCATTGGGTCGAGAGTTCCGGCATGGCCTACCTTGCGAGTGCCTGCGAATCGCCGCATCCGGGAGACCACATCATGGCTGGTCATTCCGGCCGGTTTATCGACGACGACGATCCCGTCAGCGGCAGTTCGTGGCCGTGGTCCGCGCGCCATGATTCACTCCGCCATGTGCGGCAGCGAGTTCAGTACGTCCTTCAACTCGGCCAGCAGGTACTCGCGATCACCCTCGCGGGTGTAGCCGGCAGCAAAGCGATGTCCTCCCCCACCAAGCTGAACGGTCGCCTTCGACACGTCAACTTGACCCTTGCTGCGCAACGAAACCCGCCAAGCGCCATGATCCTCTTCCTTCATGACGCAGGAGACTTCGGCCTCCGTTGCAACACGCAGTTCGTCGATCACGCGCTCAACGGCATCTATCGGAACATCGAGAATCTGACGATCCTGCGCCGTGACGTACGTGACGGCGATCCCTAAGCCATCAACCGCGGTCGTATCGAGCTCGGCTCGAGATAGGGCGACACCAAGCAACTTCACCGCAGCGAACGGCTCATCGTCATAGATCTGACGCGAAATGATGTCGTGTCGAATTCCGGTGGCTAAGAGTCGAGCCGCGATGTGATGAGTTGCCGGAGTTGTGCCGAAGTAGCGGAATGATCCCGTGTCGGTAATCAGGCCGGCATAAATACACGTCGCCATCTCGGTATCAAGCGTGACCCCTAGCCGATCGATCAATTCAAGTGCCATCACAGCCGTTGCAGGGGACGTAACGTCAACCACGGAGACCGGTGCGAACGCGGTGTACGACGCATGGTGATCGATCGCAGCAAAATGCTTCGCGGACTGGGCGGCAGACTGCAACGCACCCAACCGATCGATCGAACTCACATCGAAAGTGACGGCTACGTGCCGGCCCAGGGCTTGAGACGGCTCCACCAGGAGATTCTGGCCGGGCAGTCCGCGCAGCACCCGTGGGATCTCAAACGGATCGTCGCCAAACGACACCCGGACGTCGATCCCGAGCCGGTCGAGAGCGATTCCAACAGCTAATGCCGAACCAACTGCATCAGCATCGGGCGCGACGTGAGCCAGCAGAAGAACCGGCTCACCGCTAGTAAGCATGTCAACGACAGCTTGCCAGTCCGCATCGATGGGTGCAGTTGTCCACGACATGGTTACTCCACGCCGACCTGAGTGTCGTCCTCGTCCTCGTCGAAGTCGTCGTCAAAGTCGTCCTCGTCGAGACCGGACTCATCGTCGTCATCATCGTCGAGATCGTCGTCGATCTCGCGTGGCTTGCGGTACGGATCGGCGTCACCGGCGTAGGTGGCGTTTGCCGCCTGCTCATGAACGACGGCATCAGCCATCGCCGCGACATGGAGCAGATCGTCAATGGCTGCAGCGTTCTCGGGGACCGCGTCGGCGATAAAGGTGATCGTCGGGGTAAACCGAACACCGGTCTGACGACCGATTTCACTGCGAATGATGCCGCGGGCACTCTCAAGTGCTGCAGCGGTCGCAAGCTTTTCTTCATCGCTGCCGTAGACCGTGTAATAGACAGTGGCATCGTGAAGATCGCCAGTGACACGTGAATCCGTCACGGTGATAAAGCCGAGCCGTGGATCTTTAATGCGCTGCTCGAGGGTCTCGGCGACGATCACTTTGATGCGATCGGCCAGTTTACGGGCGCGAGCCGGGTCAGCCATGACCTCATCCTTTCTGAGATGACAGATGAATTGGATCTCATAAAGCGCACGATTTGCTATGCATTCCTATGGCGCTGCGCGTTCAACGATCCGGGCATCGATAACAGATACCCGGATCGTTGACACGACGTGGAGCAATCCGCCTAGGCGCGTGGCTTCTCGCGCATTTCGTACGTCTCGATGATGTCCTCGTCCTTGATGTCGTTGAACGACCCAAGACCGATACCGCACTCGAAACCTTCACGAACCTCAGTGGCGTCATCCTTGAATCGACGAAGCGATTCGATGGACAGGCTTTCCGCAACGACAACTCCGTCACGGACAAGGCGAGCCTTGGCGTTACGACGGATGACACCGCTGCGAACCACACAACCCGCGATGTTTCCGAACTTGCTGGAACGGAAGACTTCGCGAACCTCTGCAGAGCCGAGAGCTGCCTCTTCGAACTCCGGCTTGAGCAGACCCTTCAGGGCTGCCTCAATGTCGTCGATCGCCGAGTAGATAACCGTGTAGTAGCGGATGTCGACGCCTTCACGCTCGGAAAGTTCGCGTGCCTTTCCTTCAGGACGAACGTTGAATCCGATGATCACAGCATCTGATGCAGCAGCAAGCATGACGTTCGACTCGGTGATAGCACCAACCCCGCGATCAATGACGCGTAGCGAAACATCTTCGCCGACGTCTAGTTTCACGAGTGCATCTTCAAGTGCCTCAACAGAACCCGACACGTCACCCTTAAGGATGAGCTTGAGTTCTTGTGCCTCACCGCGTTCGAGCGTCTTGAGGAAGTCCTCAAGGGTGCGACGGCCACGTGATTGCGCTAGAGCCGCATTGCGCTCACGCGCCGCACGAGTCTGAGCAATCTGACGTGCCGTACGGTCTTCGTCGACAACAAGGAAGTTGTCGCCTGCGCCTGGCACGGACGTGAGACCGAGCACCTGGACCGGACGGGCTGGTCCTGCGAAGGCAAGCGGCTCGCCATGCTCATCGAGCATTGCGCGCACACGACCGTAGGCATCGCCAACGACGATCGAATCACCGGGACGCAACGTTCCACGCTGAACGAGAACCGTTGCAACCGGACCACGACCGCGGTCAAGGTGGGCCTCAATGGAGACACCCTGTGCGTCCTGGTTTGGATTGGCACGCAGATCGAGTGCGGCATCAGCCGTCAGCAAGATGGCCTCGAGAAGATCCTCGATACCCTGCCCTGCCTTAGCCGATACGTCGACGAACATGGTGTCGCCGCCGTACTCCTCAGGTACCAAGCCGTACTCGGTGAGTTGGCCGCGAACCTTCGTCGGGTCCGCACCTTCCTTGTCGACCTTGTTCACGGCAACGACGATCGGAACCTCAGCGGCCTTAGCGTGGTTGAGTGCCTCAATCGTCTGAGGCTTCACACCGTCGTCAGCGGCAACAACGAGAATCGCGATATCGGTGACCTGCGCGCCACGAGCACGCATGGCGGTGAACGCTTCGTGACCGGGGGTGTCAATGAAGGTGATGGCACGCGGCGCATCGGTGTCTTCACGCGTGACGATCTGGTACGCACCGATGTGCTGAGTAATACCGCCGGCTTCCTTAGAAACAACGTTGGTATTACGGATCGCATCGAGCAGGCGCGTCTTACCATGATCGACGTGACCCATGACGGTGACGACTGGAGGACGTGCCACCAAGTCAGCGTCATCGCCCTCGTCCTCACCGAACTCCAGTGAGAAACTCTCGAGCAATTCGCGGTCTTCGTCCTCAGGACTGATGACCTGAACCTCGAAGTTCAGCTCTTGGCCTAGCAGCATCAGAGTGTCATCGCTGACGGACTGCGTTGCAGTGACCATCTCGCCCAGTTTGAACAGAACCGTCACCAAGATGGCTGGGTTCAAATCCACCTTGTCGGCAAAGTCCGTCAGGCTCGCGCCACGGGGCAGGCGAACAACCTGCCCCTGACCCATGGGCCGAATCTCACCCGTGGGTGATGGTGCGGACATGTTGTCGAACTCTTGGCGCTTGGCACGCTTACTCTTACGTCCACGTGCCGGCTTACCACCGGGACGACCGAATGCACCGGCCGTCGTACCACGACCGCCAGGACCTGGACGTCCACCACCGGGACCACCGGAGCTACCACCGGGACCACCGGGACCACCGGAGCCGCCACCGGGACCACCGGCATAGCCGCCACCGCCGCCACCAGGACGTGGGGCGAAGCCGCCGCCACCGGGACGACCAGCGCCACCGCCACCAGGTCGGCCACCGGGACCACCTGGGCCGCCCGGACGTGCTGGACGGTCGGGACGGTCAGGACGTGAGCCGGGCATCATCCCCGGATTAGGACGTGGTGCACCTGGCACGCCACCAGCTGGCCGCGGCGGACGTGGTGCACCGGGAACACTCGATGGACGATCCCCACGATCGGGGCGTTCCCCGCTGCGATCGGTAAAGGGGTTGTTACCCGGACGCGGCGGACGTGGCGCACCGGGAACCGGTGCCTGCCGTGCCGCAGGTGCCTCGGGTCGCTCGGTGAACGGATTGTTACCCGGACGTGGTGCTCGCGGAGCACCCGGTACGGGCGCGGCTGGGGTCGCTGCACCGGAAGCTGCCGGAGCCTCGGGGGCAACAGGCGCGGCCGGGGCAGTTTCGACGGCTGCTGGCGCCGCTTGCACCGGAGCTGGCTTGGGAGCCGGCTTTGGCTTTGGCGCCGCCGGGGCTTCGGGAGCCTGCGCAACTACTGCGTCCGCAGCACCCGCTGGTTCAGCCGCAGCGTCACCCTTGGGTGCAAGCTTCGGCTTGGGAGCCGGCTTTGGCTTTGCTGGAGCGGCTGCCGCTGGCGCCGCTGGATATTCCTCACGAAGTCGACGAACAACAGGAGGCTCGATCGTCGAACTTGCCGACCGAACGAACTCACCCATTTCTTGGAGCTTGGCCACAATGACCTTGCTCTCGACTCCGAGCTCTTTGGCGAGCTCGTAGACCCGAACCTTAGACACAGTTCTCCTATGCTTTGGCCCGGGTTAAAACCGGACCACTTAGACGTGCACGGACACGCTCATCGCTGGGCGTTCATCGGGTGCTCATGGCTTCTTGCTCCCCGAACCTCGGTGGACAGTGGTCATTTCTTCTAACAGGTGTTGAACTGCCGCTACATCGAGTGGACCGGGAACCCGAAGGGCTCGCGGTATCGCTCGTCGCCGCACAGCCAATGCCAAACACTCCTGATCGAGATGCACCCAGGCACCACGTCCAGGAAGTCGGGCGGATAGATCAGGGACGAGATCGTCCCCCATCAGCGCCATCCGGAGCAGTTCAGAGCGGCCACCCTTCCCCCGGCAACCCACACACGTGCGCGTTGGCACGGGTGCGGAGGCTTTCGGCCGAGTGACCGTCTCACAGTCTACCTCGCCGGAGGGCCCGTCAGTCACGCCCGACATCCGCAGCGAGGCCAAGTTCTGGATCATCGCGGTAATCGAGCCCTTCGTGATGGGTCATTGGCTCGCCAAGAGCGCGTCCAAGTGGCTCGCCTGGCGCGGTATCTGGGCGGATATCGATACGCCAGCCGGTCAGCCGGGCCGCCAAACGGGCATTCTGCCCTTCACGACCGATAGCCAACGACAACTGGTAATCAGGCACGATCACGCGGGCAGACCTCGTAACTTCGTCGACCACCGTTACCGATGACACACGCGCCGGTGACAGCGCATGGGCGACCATCTCGGCCGGATCATCTGACCAATCAACAATGTCGATCTTTTCACCGTGGAGTTCGGACATGATCGCGCGCACGCGCTGCCCGAGTGGACCGATACAGGAACCCTTCGCGTTCAACCCTTCAACAGTTGATCGAACGGCGATCTTCGTACGGTGCCCGGCCTCGCGGGCGATCGAGGTGATCTCGACCGAACCGTCGGCAATCTCCGGTACCTCGAGCGCAAACAGTGATCGCACCAAATTGGGATGCGTCCGCGACAGCGTGACTTTCGGTCCGCGTGGGCCTTTGGCGACGGACACGACATGGCATTTGATGCGAGTGCCGTGGGTGTACTTCTCCCCCGGTACCTGTTCCTGCGGTGGAATCACACCTTCGATTTTGCCGAGATCGACAAGCACCATCTTCGGGTCGTTGCCCTGTTGGATCAGACCAGAGACGAGTGTTCCCTCAGTGCCATCGAACTCACCGAAGGTGACGTCATCCTCAGCCTCGCGTAGGCGTTGGAGGATCACGCCGCGAGCCGTCGCTGCAGCGATGCGACCAAAATCGTCAGGAGTGTCATCGTATTCGGGACCAAGTTCACCATCGTGATCATCGCGCGCTAAGACGCGCACGTGGCCCGTCTTACGATCGAAGTCGACGCGAGCATGCGATGACGAACCCTCGGTTCGGTGATAGGCAAGAAGCAGTGCCTGCTCGAGAGTTTCGACGATGAGATCGAACGACAATTCGCGGTCTCGCACAAGTGCCCGCAGGGCGCTCATATCGATATCCATGTGTTAGACCTCTTCCTGTTCGTCATCATCAATGTGGGCGTCGTCGGTGTCGTGATCATCGTCGGGATCCGCTTCGTCGGCCACATCGTCATCGGCCCCAGCCAGTGGCACCAACTCGGCGGCTTCAACGCGGGAAAATTCAACCTGCACAATGGCCTTGGCGATCTCTGCAAGCGGGATCTGCTGCGTCGTCTTACGTCCCTTATTGTGGAATTCCAGAACGACGACATCACCCTCGATGGACGAGATACGGCCGGTGAGCTGCTTGGAATTAGTCAACGTAACGGCCACGAGTCGTCCGAGGTTTCGAGTCCAATGTCGCGGCAATGTGAGCGGACGGTCCACTCCAGGGGATGAAACCTCGAGTGTGTAGGGCTCGTCGTCGAATGGGTCCTTTACATCGAGCACTTCGGAGATCAGATGCGATGCCTTGGCAACATCATCGAGATTCACCCCAGTTTCGGTATCGACCAGGATGCGAAGAACGAGCCGGCGGCCAACTGCCCGCAGGTCAACATCTTCGAGAAAGAATCCTTCGGCTTCAACCACGGGAGTCAGCACCGCGATGACCGCTTCCCGCTGCTTGGAAAGCGCATTCTTGCCGCCGCCGCTGGGACGGGATTGCGAGCTGGACATGGATCTCCTCCTCGCACCGCTGGTGCTGTGCTGTTGTGTGATTCTGTTGTGCCGGGCTGATTGTTAGGTGCTCACCGAGACGAACGCACGTGCAATGCGACGGCTCACAGATGAACCGCGCGAGGACGATTCTAATGGGAGATGAATCCAATCTGAGACCAACCAGTGCAGCGTGCGCCCCAGATGGCATGAGAAGGTGGGCATCATGTCCGAGATGTCGCAAACAGGTGCGCGTGTGTCGCGCCGCGACATCATGCGGCTCGCGATGATGGGCGGTGTCGTAGGCACGCTCGCTGGATGCACATCCTCGGCGGAACCCAAGCCAACTCCGACCACACCCGGTAGCCCGCAGGATCCAGATCGCGCACTGCGGGCTGAGGTTGGCCGCGATCAGGCCCAGCTCATCGCACTCTATGCCTCAGCAAAAGTCCCTACGTCGGTGGCAACGGACATACGCGAGCTCGGCGCACGCCATCGCGTGTACGGGCAAGCAATCGACCAACACCCGCCGGGATCTGGTTCGCAAAGCCCGTCTACTGACCCACAAGCTGACGGCGCATCCCTTGATGCAAACCCGGACCCATCAGCGTCAACAACGGCTCCCCCGGCGACGCCGGTGTTGGGCCTCAAGGGATTGCGGCGCGCAGAAATCGCATCCTCCACCAAGCTTCTTGAACAGGCCGGGCGCGCGAAAAATCCTGAACTCACGCGAATCTTGGTACTCGCCGCCGCCGGAAGTGCGGCTGCCGCCGAAGCACTCAAGATGGTGGCGTCATGAGTCTTGTCGATGCACTCAACGTCGTGCTCGCCGGAGAATACGCCGCCATTTACGCGTACGGAATCGTCGCTGCACACGTGACCGGTGAGCAGCAGATCCGCGCTTTGAGCGTGATGGCAGATCACCGTCAGCAACGAGACAGACTTCGCGCGCAGATCATTGACCAGGGTGGAACGCCGGTGGCAGGGGAAGCTCTGTACCAGGTGCCCAGCCCCGTCACCAGCCCGAAGCAAGCCCGCGATCTAGCCTGCTTGGTCGAAGATCGCCTCAGTGGACAATGGGCGGCGGTCGCTGCAGCCTCAGAAGACCCCGCTGCTGCCGCGCTTACTTCTGTGCAGTGTTCGGTGCGCGCTACGTCATGGACGGGCAGCGCACCGATCTGGCCGGGCTCGCTTTAACTTCACGCGCAGATTCAGTGGACGACGATGTCGTAACCCATCCGCAACAGCAGCAGGCCCACCACGATCAAGAAAACGATGCGCACAAACCCCGACCCCTTGCGGACGGCGGTGCGCGCGCCGATGATGGCGCCGGTGAGATTCGCCAAGCCCATGGTGATCCCAAGAATCCAGAGCACGTGGCCGCCGAGCCCAAACACGATGATCGCCGCCAGATTGGTGGAGACGTTCACCACTTTGGCGATCGCTGACGCGTTGAGGAACGAGTAGCCCAACAGTGAGACCAAGCCAAACACCAGGAAGGTGCCGGTCCCCGGGCCGAACACGCCATCGTACGTTCCGATCAGTGCACCCATGACAATCGCAGCAATCCCATGGCGTGCATGGTTGTGCGTGCCATGCCAACGCAGGGCCTGATCTTCACCGAGGGCAGGACGAAATAGTGTCCATGCCCCAACGATGAGAAGCAGCACGAGTGCCAGCGGTCTGAAGAACGAGCCGGGAATTCCGGTTGCGAGATGTGCTCCCAACGCGGATCCGAAGAACGCAGCGATGGCCATCGGGACTGCCGTCTTCATATCGTTGACGGCCGCACGTCGATACGTGATAGCCGCGGCGGTCGTGCCAATAATCGACGAGCACTTATTCGTACCGAGAACGGTCGCGGGTGCGGCGTTTGGCAACCCAACCAGCAGCGCAGGAAGCTGGATCAGCCCGCCACCACCGCTAACCGCATCAACCCACCCAGCCAAACCTGCCGCTGCGAGCAGAAACAGCAGGACGGGCGGCGCTACGCCGATCAGCTCTTGCACGTTAGCTACGGCAGGTAGCAACGATGCGCTCTGCTGCCTCAGCAGCTGGCACCTCAGTGCGCTCGCCGGTGGCACGATCCTTGATCTCGATGACACCATCGGCCAGACCCTTGCCGACAACCACGATGGTTGGCACGCCAAGGAGTTCGGAGTCCTTGAACTTCACGCCTGGCGATGCTTGTCGGCGATCGTCGAATAGGACGCGCAGACCAGCGGTCTCCAATGACGCAGCTAGGTTCTCGGCGTACTCATACACCGCGTCGTCCTTGCCGGTGGCAACGAGATGCACATCGGCCGGCGATACCTCGCGCGGCCACACCAGTCCGATCTCGTCGTAACTCTGCTCGGCAATCGCCGCTACCGCTCGTGAGACTCCGATGCCGTATGAGCCCATGGTGACGACAACCTGCTTACCGTTCTCGTCGAGCACCTTGAGATCCAGTGCCTCGGCGTACTTACGGCCAAGTTGGAAGATGTGACCGATCTCGATTCCGCGCGCGATCTCAAGCTCAGACGCACAGTTCGGGCAGACGTCACCGGCCTTGATTTCTGCTGCCTCGATCGTTCCATCGGCAGTGAAGTCGCGGCCCATGGTGAGCTCGAAAACGTGACGTCCGGGCTGATTAGCACCCGTGATCCATCGAGTGCCATCAACAACGCGCGGATCAACCACGTAACGGATCTTCGAAACGGACTTCTCGCCCAACGCTTCCGGCCCGATGTAGCCCTTCACCAGCGCTGGATGCTTGGCGAACTCAGCCTCCTCCATCGGCGCTGGCACGCCCGGGTGCAGAACTGCCTCAAGCCGCTTCATATCGACTTCGCGGTCACCGGGCAGACCAACCACGAGTGGATAGGTGGACGCGTCAGGCAAGGTGACGGTAAGGACGACATTCTTCAACGTGTCAGCAGCCGTCCACGCCCGTTCGGCCAGTGGATGCGCTTCGTTGGCATGGTTAACCAACGACTCGATGGTCGGAGTATTGGGAGTGTCTTCGACGTGAGCCGCAGGCGCATCGTCGATCGACAGTGCAGCCGGCACGGGCGTCACAACAGCTTCCACATTCGCCGCGTAGTCACACGATGTGCACTTCACGAACGTGTCCTCACCGGACTCGCACGGAGCCAAGAACTCTTCAGAGGCAGAGCCACCCATCGCACCCGATGTTGCCGACACGATGACGTACGACAGGCCGAGGCGATCGAACGTCTTGATGTAGGCAGCCCGATGCTTGTCGTAGGAGGCCTGCAAACCTTCGTCAGTAACATCGAACGAGTACGAATCCTTCATGACGAATTCGCGGCCGCGCAGGATGCCGGCACGCGGACGCGCCTCATCGCGGTACTTCGTCTGAATCTGATACAGCGATACGGGCAGATCCTTGTACGACGAGTACTCGCCCTTCACCATGAGGGTGAACATCTCTTCGTGAGTTGGGCCGAGCAGGTAGTCGTTCTCGCGACGATCCTTCAGGCGGAAGAGGTTGCCCCCGTATTCCGTCCAACGATTCGTCTGCTCGTAGGGTTCACGGGGTAGCAATGCAGGGAAGTGCACTTCCTGAAAACCAGCGGCATCCATCTCTTCACGGATGATGCGCTCAACATTGCGGTACGTGATGAAGCCAAGGGGCAACCACGAGAAGATGCCCGGTGCGATGCGACGCACGTAACCACCGCGCACGAGCAACCGGTGACTTGGCACCTCAGCATCAGCCGGATCCTCACGCAGCGTGCGAAGGAAGAGGTTCGACAGACGCAGTAGCACAGGATCTCCTTGGGTTTACGGCGTGGACGTGATCCACGTGTAGCAGGATATCGCTAGGTGCGGCCGGACTTCCCTCGCATTACGGCTACGCCGCGCCAACTGTTCCCGCATGCGCTTCGGAACGCAGCGCCGGGATCGATCCGAGGCTCGAATTCCAGGCCAAGATGGTGCTCACGGCCAGAACCAATGCGCCCACGAAAACGCCTACGGCCGGCGAGTAGTAATGGGCCACGATGCCACCGGTTAGCGCGCCGATGGGCCCACCGCCACCCCAAGAAAGCATGCGTCCGGAGGTGTTGATGCGGCTCTGCAATTCCTCTGGTGTTTCTTCCTGACGGAAATTGATCACGTTAACAACCGCCAAAATATTGGCAAATCCGAAGATGAACGTCAGCACACACGTCACTAACCAGTTCGTCGGCCACGGAATCAACAGCAGCACAACTACTTCAACACTTGTCGCCACAAGCGAAATTCGTGCGGGTGAATACTTCTTCACATACCGATGGCTTAGCGTGCCAAACAACCCGCCGAAACTGAACACAGCAAATAGTGCACCCAGCCTGGGATCACCTTGGTGGATCCCAAGATGCTGATCAGCAAATGGCACGAGTTGGCCCATCAGCGCGCTCATCGCAAACGAGGTAGCGGTACCGACGAGTGTGAGAGTACGCAATGAAGGATGCGACCACAGCCACTTAACTCCTGTGAATACGTCATCGCGCACGCTTCCAGAAACCTCGCGGGCACCATTGAGTGACGCCGTGATACTTCGCACGAGGAACGCCGATGCAAGGAACGTAAACGCATTCACCCAGTACAAGGTTGCCGGATAGATGAACGCGACGACGACACCAACAAGGCCCGGCATGACGACGTCGAACACCTGAGTCGAACCCCAGACTGCAGAATTCGCAGCACTGATGCGACTTTTGCCCACTAGCGTCGGCACCGCGCCAAAGTTCGCGGCGTCGTAGAAGACCCAGACACTCATCGACACAAAGCCGACGAGAATGACATGAAAGACCGTCAGTCGACCAAGCATTGCGGCGATCGGAACAGTGGCCAAAACGAACGCATTGATGAAGTCGGATGACACCATCATGCGGCGACGATCAATGCGGTCTGCAATAGCGCCCGCGTACAAACCGAACATGAGGTACGGCAAACCCTCAGTCGCCGTTGTTACGCCGGTCAGCAATGCCGAATGCGACAGGCTGTAAACCAAGATCGGCGCAGCGACATAAGTGATCGTGCCACCGATGTAGGAAATGACTCGGCTCAGCCAATACCTGCGCCAGTTCGCATCCGCCCACAAACTATCCGGGGCAGGGCGACGCAGCATCCCCCCATCGTCTCACGAGCACAACGACGATCCACACACCTCGACCACTGACCAGAGCGAACTTCAGCAAGTCTTTGCGCGGAGCCGTCATCATCCTTCGCCGGCAACACATCGTCACCGTCAAGGCGCAGGTTGATGACGGCGGAAGCGCAAATAGAAGCGCAGCGCAGCGGCCACGACAGTGGCCGTGAGCAGCAAGTCTTTGCGCGGAGCCGTCGGCATCCTTCGCCGGCAAAACATCGTCACCGTCACGGCGCAGGTTGATGACGGCGGAAGCGCAAATAAAAGCGCAGCGCAGCGGCCACGACAGTGGCCGTGAGCAGCAAGTCTTTGCGCGGAGCCGTCGTCATCCTTCGCCGGCAACACATCGTCACCGTCAAGGCGCGCTAGAACAAGATGGTTGTAAGCGTTCCTGCGTCGCGGAAACCGACTCGTTCGTAGAGCCGTCGAGCAGCAGTGTTGTAATCGTTCACGTACAAACTCACCACCGGCGCAGCCTGACGTCGAGCCAAGGCAACGACGGAGGACATTCCAGGCGCACCCATCCCGAGCCCACGAAACTCTGGCGCAAGCCACACACCCTGAACTTGGCAAACTCCATCGCCAATAGCACCGATCTCGGCCTTAAAAATGACCTTGCCGTTGTCGATGCGGGCATATGCGCGTCCCATGCGAATGAGTTCGAGGATGCGAGCGCGGTATGCATCTCCCCCACCGCCAGACGTCGGCGAAATCCCAACCTCTTCGGTGAACATGGCCACACATGCCGGAACGAGGATGTCGAGCTCACTTTCGTGCACCTGACGAACGCCGTAGTCGGCAACGACGGCAGAGTCGGAATCCATCACCAGCAGCGGCTGACGTGAACGCACGTCACGGGTTGGTCCCCATGAGTCGGCGATCAGGGGCCAGAGCTCGGAGACGTCCTCGGAGGGGCCCACAATTGATGAACATCGACGGCCAAGTCGGCGCAATCTTTCAGCAAATGCATTCCGAGCCGCAGAAGTGGTTGCGACGGGGACGAGGTTTGCGCCGAGGTAAAGCAGCGAAACTAACTCGCCGTCCTCGGACCAACCCCAGAGTTCTCCGCCGAGACGCCACGGATCAAGGCCACTGCCCTTAACGCGAGAGGCGACGAAACAGTGCGCGACCGGATCGGTGGCAAGCAAATGCATGACAGCGTCGACATCGCGCGGCGATAGAACGCGCAGCACGCCTGCTGTTGCCGTTGTCATGGCTTAAGTGTGCCCGAGATCGCCGGCTTCTGGTAGCGACCCAGGGAACCGTCTGCACTGCGACGGCATCGACAACAACCGTCCATCCGTCGAATGACCTACGAAAGGGTGACGACCGCTCCGGCAGCTTCACCGGTCTCTGCGTCGATACCCATTTCGTCTGCCATCTCCAGCGCCATCTCGATGAGGGTCTCGACGATCTTGGATTCCGGAACGGTTGACACAACCTCGCCGCGACGGAAGATCTGGCCCTTACCGTTGCCTGAGGCCACACCGAGATCGGCTTCGCGTGCTTCACCCGGACCGTTTACGACGCAGCCCATGACGGCAACGCGAAGCGGAACTTTGAGATCCTGGAGACCAGCGGTCACCTGCTCAGCCAAGGTGTAGACGTCCACTTGGGCGCGACCACATGATGGGCACGAGACGATTTCGAGGCCACGCTCCCGAAGGTTGAGAGACTCTAGAATCTGGTTGCCGACCTTGACTTCTTCGATCGGCGGTGCGGAAAGTGACACCCGAATCGTGTCGCCGATACCTTCAGAGAGCAATGCTCCGAAGGCGACCGCGGACTTGATCGTTCCTTGGAACGCCGGGCCAGCCTCCGTCACTCCAAGGTGCAGCGGGTAATCGCACTTCTGGGCGAGCAGACGGTATGCCTGAACCATAACGACCGGGTCGTGATGCTTAACGGAAATCTTGATATCGCGGAAGTCATGCTCTTCGAATAGGGAGCATTCCCACAGCGCGGACTCCACGAGTGCCTCCGGAGTCGCCTTGCCGTACTTCTCCAAAAGGCGCTTATCGAGTGATCCAGCGTTTACGCCAATGCGGATTGGGGTGCCGGTGTCTTTAGCGGCCCGTGCGATCTCACCGACGCGATCATCGAACTGCTTGATATTGCCTGGGTTCACGCGAACAGCGGCGCAACCCGCGTCGATGGCAGCGAAGACGTACTTGGGCTGGAAGTGGATGTCTGCGATGACGGGAATGCCGGACTTCTTAGCGATCTGCGAGAGTGCGTCGGCATCGTCCTGTGATGGAACGGCCACGCGCACAGCCTGACATCCGGCGGCTGTCAGCTCGGCGATCTGCTGGAGGGTCGCGTTCACGTCGGCGGTCAGCGTCGTGCACATCGACTGCACAGAGATCGGAGCACCGCCACCAACCTCAACTGGGTGCGTCGAGTGCCTCAACGTGATCTTGCGCGAGATCCGACGTGGGGCCAACACGGGCGGCGGGAGGGCAGGCATACCAAGTGAGACGTCCATGGGTACATCATCCCCTGCCCGGTGCTTACCCGCCTGTCGACACCCCACACACGAGTGCCGCCTGAGTTAGCCGCCGAGCGTGATGGGCTTGATCAGATCGGCGACGAGAACGACCGCGCCCATCGCCAAGAGCAGGATCGACATGGCGTACGTCAGGGGAAGTGCCTTGGCGATATCCACTGGCCCCGGATCGGGCAGGTGACGTACGCGTGCCCAGCCGCGCTTCATCGACTCCCAGATAGCGCCCGCCACGTGACCACCGTCCAGCGGTAGTAGCGGGATCAGGTTGAACAAGAACAGGAACAGGTTGAGCCCGGCCAACAACCCCAGGACACCGGCAACTTTGTCGGCAACTGGCGTGTTCTCCAGTGCGACCATCTCCCCGGTGATCCGGCCAACGCCGACCGGGCCAACAATCCCGTTTGGATCGCGAGCCTCAGAGGTGAAGGTCTGCCGGGTCAAATCCCAGAGCCGTGCGGGCAGGGTGACGATCGTGCTCACGGCCCGCTTGGAGGTGTCCCACATGAATGCGGGCACGGTGGCGATCGATTCAGTCTGTCGAGCCACCCCGGGCGAGACGCCTAGGAAGTTGCGGCTCTCGGTCTTACCTGTGGGTTTGCCGTTCGTGTCGTAGGTCGGTACGTCGATCGTTGCCATGGGCACGGTCAGCGCCACCTGCGAACCAGCCCGATCAACAACGACCTGCACGGGGCCAGGTGCTGCATCGTGAATTGCCGACTGGGCGTCCGTCCAGGCTGAAACGGGCTTGCCATCGAACGAAATGATCGTGTCGCCAGCCTTCAAACCACCTGCTGCTGCCGGGGTTTGGGTGGTGGAACCACAACCACCCGACGTATCTGCCAAACCATCTGGCTGCGAAACAGTCGGCGCGCACGGAACAACCTTGCCAATCGTGTTTGTGACATGCGGAGTTCCGATACCGGCAATCACGATCGTGAAAAGAATGAACGCGAGGACCAGATTCATGACCGGGCCACCGAGCATGATCACGATGCGCTTGAGTACAGGAAGCTTGTAGAAGACGCGGTCAGCATCTTGCGGCTGAATCTCGTCCATCGACTGTTGACGGGCATCATTGACGAGCGTGGCGAAGCGACCGGTCGTGGACGCGCGAAGCATCGTGCCGTCATTGCCCTTTTCCGGCGGGTACATGCCGATCATCCGGATATAGCCGCCGAGGGGGACGGCCTTGACGCCGTACTCGGTCTCGCCCTTGTGACGCGACCAGATCGTTGGTCCGAATCCGATCATGTACTGGGTTACTTTGACCCCGAATGCTTTGGCCGGCACTAAGTGACCGATTTCGTGCAGACCAATTGATACGCCAATTCCGACTAGGAAAATCAGCCAGCCGAATACTTCAAGCGCCATCGTCACGCTAGAACCCCTGTCACTTCGCGGGCCCGATTGCGAGCCCAATCCTCAGCGGTTAGAACGTCCGCCACAGTGGAAGGGTTCCCAGAATTGCCCGCGAGAAACTCCTCGACAACGGCTGAAACCGTATCGACGATCGACAGGAAAGGCAGCCGGCCGTCGAGGAAGGCCGTCACACACTCTTCATTTGCCGCGTTGAAGACCGCCGGGGCACAGCCACCCGCGATTCCGGCTCGACGCGCAAGACTAATCGCGGGGAAGGCTTGTTCATCGAGGGGCTCGAAGGTCCACGTGGCCGCTTTCGTCCAATCGCAGCCAGGCGCCGCCTCGGCGATGCGATGTGGCCACCCGAGACCGAGGGCGATTGGTAGGCGCATATCGGGAGGGCTGGCTTGGGCGAGGGTGGATCCATCGACGAATTCGACCATCGAGTGCACGATTGATTGAGGATGCACCACAACGTCGATCTGGTCGAATGGCACATCAAATAGCAAGTGCGCCTCGATGAGTTCGAGGCCCTTGTTGACCAATGTGGCCGAGTTGGTGGTGACCACCGGACCCATCGTCCAGGTCGGGTGCGCCAAGGCCTGCTCCACAGTCACCGACGCGAGCTCAGCGCGGCTTCGCCCGCGGAAGGGTCCTCCACTGGCCGTGAGAATCAGCCGTCGAACCTCCTGGGCGGTTCCGCCAAGAAGACATTGAGCCAGCGCCGAATGCTCTGAATCAACTGGCACGATCTGGCCAGACTTGGCGATCGCTTTAACCAGCGGTCCGCCAGCGACAAGGGACTCCTTGTTCGCCAGGGCCAGGACACTTCCGGCTTCGAGTGCAGCCAAGGTTGGGCGCAGGCCGATCGAACCCGTCATTCCGTTGAGAACGACATCCGTGGGCAGTCCGGCAACCTGCGTGGCAGCATCCAGACCGACGATCACACGCGCTGATGAGCCATACGTCGTGAGTGCCTCTCGAAGTGCGTCCTCGCGGGATTCGTTAGCGATCGCAACAACCTCCACGGCGAACTCGGCCGCCTGGCTAGCGATCGCAGCGACATCGGCGCCACCAGCAGCCAACGCGACGACGGTGAAGTCGTCTCGGTTACGACGGATCACATCCAGGGCCTGCGTACCGATCGATCCAGTACTGCCCAAGATGACGACCCGACGAGTGCTCACGTGACCAGTCTGACGGATAAATGCCAGACCGGTAACTCAAGACACCCCATGCCGCTGCCACGCGCGGTGGAGATTAGTTGGTGAATGGCTCGTGCTTGATCGTTCGCGGGTACATCGAATCGGCGATGGCACGTTTTTCATCACTGATTCGGGTTGCGGCTTCACGTGGCTGCACGCCGTCGGCGGCGGCACGGTCCAGAACCTGAAGCGTCAGCGGACCGAGCACATCAGAGAGCTTCGCGAACGATGCCTCGGCCGTCGGCTCGATATCGCCGAAGACAACCCACCACCACCACGCGTTCGTCCCCACATTGGCGACGAAGTCGGGGACAACGGTGACCCCGCGCCTATAGAGCGAGGCCTCCGCATCCTTGAGCGTCGCGACGTTGGCGGCTTCAGCGATGATCGTCGCCTGGATGCGATCAACGTTGTCGTCCGTGATCACATACGACATGGCCGCCGGGATGAGAACCTCGGCATCGAGTGCCAGCCAGTCCGCGCCGTCGCGCTGCTCATCGTTGGCGCGCAACTTCGTGCGATCGATAACACCGAATGCATCGCGTGTTAGCAGGAGGGTTTCAACGTCGAGTCCGTCAGCGTTGTAAACCAGGCCGTCGCGATCGGCGATGCCGACAACCTTCACGCCAGCCTTGGCCAAGTACCGAGCCGTCGCGCCACCCATCGATCCGAAACCCTGCACGACGGCACGAGTCGTTGCGGGCTCGAGACCGCGGTACTTCATCGCAGCCAAAGCAGTCGTGGCAACGCCATAACCACCCACGAGTTCACCCAGGCCTACACCGTCGACGTCAACAGCGAAAGCAGCAGTCTGACGATCGATGCCGGCCTGCGGACCATCCTCAACAACTCGATAGCCAACACCGGCCGACGACGGAATACCTTCAGCGGCGAAGACCTCGTCGATCGTGTCTTGGCGCACCCCGAAGTCTTCCCCGGTCGCGAAGCAGGTGTCGATCAACGGCTTGATGGCACGGGCGAAGCGTCCGAGCACCTCACGGGAGCGCGGATCGTATGGGTCGCAGTCGATTCCAGCTTTCGCCCCGCCGAGCGGAATGTACTTATCGCCAGGCGTGTAGACGACGGGCTCCTTGAGGGACATGCCACGAGCAAGATCGCGCACCTCATCGATCGTGACGCCCTTACGCATGCGCAGTCCGCCACCGCTCAACCCGCGTGAGAGTCGATCGATCACGACGTAACCGTTGATACCGGTCTCGTCGTCGGTCCACGTAACTTCTAAATAGGAC
>CANGPO010000051.1 GCA_947455705.1 Actinomycetota bacterium
CGAGCTTCGAAATCACCAGCTGGGGGAGTTCACGAACTGCCGCGTCCGCGCCCACGACCACGTCACCTGTATATGTCATGTCGTCATTGTCTCAGTCACCATGCTGGCGGTGCACCGGGCGGGTCACCATTCTCGTCAAGCAGAGACGAGGGTGTACCGCGCCCGAGTCGCCAAATGAGGAGATCCTTCGCCGGGCCAGTTACCGCCACCGGTCCACTGCGTTCCTCAATGAACATCAATGTTCGGACCACGAAGTCGTCGTCAAAATCCTCGTAACCAAAATCGGCAAAGCCGAGATCTGCGTGATGAATAGACACCTCCCGCAGTCGGGCAAAACCCAACTGATGAGCTGGTGTGTTTGGCGGGGTTGACGGCGGGGGAGCGCCGAAGATGACACGTCGTTCGAGAGCATCACGATCAGCGCTCGCCAGTGCGGACATCGCGGTGGCTAGTCGGTCAGCGCTGGCTGTGACATCCCCCCGCAGAACGTCAGCGTCACGCCCTGAGCCAAGATCGATGTCGGAGTCGCGAGCCTCCATCGATGGATACATCGGTGTGCGTTCACCGGTGACGGCCCAGGTCACGAGATTGGCGATGCCATCAGCATTGCGTGCAATATGGGTCAAACAGTGCCCGACCGTCCAGCCGGGTAGTCGAGAAGGAGCCGTAATCTGTTCGTCATTCACAGTGGCGATCGAGGTCAGCAACCTGCTCGTAGCTTGATCAATGTGACGAAGGTCAGCGGTGAACTGTTCCCGTGCAGATTCAGAGGTCATGGGAAAACTTTAGTGTTTGCCCGTGCCTCTGCGGCGGGTTTCCGGACGCCGATATGTGCTTGTCAGCCGGTGCAGTTAGCCTGTGAGGACACAGGTATGGGATTGGGATTGGTCACGCGCCAGTCATGACGTCAAGGGCGGGATCGGTACGTGGCTGACAGGCTCGTAATTCGAGGTGCACGTGAGCACAATCTCAAGGATGTGTCACTTGATCTTCCCCGTGACGCCCTGATCGTTTTCACCGGTCTGTCGGGCTCAGGTAAATCGAGTCTGGCCTTCGACACGATCTTCGCCGAAGGGCAGCGCCGCTACGTCGAGAGCCTTTCGGCTTACGCTCGCCAGTTTCTTGGTCAGATGGATAAGCCTGACGTCGATTTCATCGAGGGTTTATCGCCGGCTGTTTCGATCGACCAGAAGTCGACCAGCCGTAATCCTCGGTCAACCGTCGGCACGATTACTGAGGTGTACGACTACCTACGTCTGCTCTACGCCCGCGCTGGCAGGCCGCATTGCCCTGAATGTTCACGACCCATCGCGCGCCAGACGCCACAGCAGATCGTCGATCGACTGATGGAGCTGGACGAAGGTACGCGATTCCAGGTACTTGCACCGGTTATCCGTGAGCGGAAAGGCGAGTACGGAGAACTCTTCCGCCAACTTCAAACCCAGGGCTTTTCCCGCGCCCGGATCGACGGTGTCGTCTATCCGCTGACTGAGCCCCCCACGCTCAAGAAGCAGGAAAAGCACACCATCGAAGTCGTGGTCGACCGGCTCGCGGTCAAGGCCGAGTCCAAGCGCCGACTGACCGATTCCGTCGAGACTGCGCTTCGCCTGTCCAGTGGTTTAGTGACGCTGGAGTTCGTTGATCTTCCAGAGGATGACCCAAACCGCGAGCGCATGTTCTCGGAACATCTGGCCTGCCTCTACGACGACTTATCGTTTGAAGAGTTAGAACCACGTTCGTTCTCGTTCAACTCCCCATTCGGTGCCTGTCCGGATTGCAGTGGACTCGGTACCAAGATGGAGGTTGATCCCGAGCTCATTGTCAGCGATGGATCGATGACGTTAAACGAGGGTGCCGTCGGGCCGTGGTCAAGTGGACATATCTCTGACTACTTTGGCCGCCTGCTTGAAGCACTCGGCGAGGAATTCGATTTCACTCTCGATACCGCCTGGCAAGACATCTCCGCAAAGGGCCAACAGGCGATCATGTATGGCCACACCACTGAGGTACACGTTCGTTACAAGAATCGTTACGGCCGTACGCGTAACTACAGCACTGCCTTCGAAGGCGTGATTCCCTACGTGCAACGTCGTCACACCGAAGCCGAAAGCGATACGAGTCGGGAACGCTATGAGGGGTACATGCGCGAAGTGCCCTGTGTTGCGTGTCATGGGGCCAGGCTCAAGCCCATCAGTCTGGCCGTAACTCTCGGCGGTAAATCCATCGCCGAGGTGGCGAGTATGCCGATCGGTGATTGTGCGGACTTCCTGGGCGAGCTCGAGTTGAGTGCACGGGAGCGTCAGATCGCTGAGCGGGTTTTGAAGGAAGTCAACGAACGGCTTACCTTCCTGGTCGATGTGGGTCTTGATTACCTGAGTTTATCGAGGCCCGCCGCAACTCTCGCTGGTGGTGAAGCTCAGCGAATTCGATTGGCCACGCAGATCGGCTCGGGTCTGGTGGGCGTGCTTTATGTTCTCGATGAGCCAAGTATTGGTTTGCATCAGCGTGATAACCGACGGCTCATCGAGACTCTGATTCGTCTGCGCAATCTTGGAAACACTCTCATCGTCGTCGAACATGACGAAGACACAATTCGGGTTGCTGACTGGATCGTCGATATCGGACCGGGCGCTGGTGAGCACGGCGGTGAGATCGTGGTGTCGGGTACGTACGAGGATTTGATCAATAATCCGCGATCGATGACGGGCCAGTATCTGTCAGGTCACCGCTCGATTGAGATTCCCGCAGTTCGACGTCCGACCACTCCTGGACGCGAGCTCACGGTGGAAGGGGCACGCGAACACAACCTTCACGATGTCGATGTCACATTCCCGTTGGGCTGTTTTGTTGCCGTCACAGGCGTCAGCGGATCCGGGAAATCCACCCTCGTCAACGACATTCTGTATACGTCACTTGCGAGAGAACTCAACGGCGCTCGTTCCGTGCCAGGTCGGCATAAGCGAGTTCGCGGAATGGAGCATCTGGACAAGGTCGTCCACGTCGATCAAAGTCCGATCGGGCGAACACCACGGTCTAATCCGGCTACGTACACGGGCGTGTTTGATCACGTCCGCAAACTCTTCGCTGAAACTCCTGAGGCCAAGATGCGCGGCTATCTTCAGGGTCGTTTTTCGTTCAATGTGAAGGGTGGTCGCTGCGAAGCCTGTACCGGCGACGGCACCATCAAGATTGAAATGAACTTCCTGCCTGACGTCTACGTTCCATGCGAGGTATGTCACGGTGATCGCTACAACCGCGAGACTCTCGAAGTTCACTACAAGGGCAAGACCATCGCCGAAGTTTTGAATATGCCCATCGAGGAAGGACTCGAGTTTTTCGAGGCAGTTCCACCGATAGCCAGACACTTGCGCACGTTGGTCGATGTCGGGCTTGGATATGTCCGCCTCGGTCAGCCAGCGCCTACGCTATCGGGCGGAGAAGCGCAGCGCGTCAAACTTGCGTCGGAGCTGCAGAAGCGGTCTACCGGGCGCACAATCTACGTTCTTGACGAGCCCACGACCGGTCTGCATTTTGAGGATATTCGCCGCTTGCTTGGCGTCCTTCAATCCCTCGTTGATAAAGGTAATTCGGTCATCGTGATCGAACACAATCTCGACGTCATCAAGACAGCGGACTGGCTTGTGGACATGGGCCCTGAGGGTGGTCATCGCGGCGGAACGGTTGTTGCGACTGGAACACCCGAGCAGGTGGCACAGGTCGCAGCAAGCCACACCGGGACGTTCCTCAAAGAGATCTTCGCGCGCCAGGGGTCTGCTGTCGTCGCGAAGAAACCCGCAGCTCGACGTAAGAAGCAAGTTGCTTCATGACCGGCTACGGTAAAGCCATGACCCAAGACACAGAGCAGCTGCCAGCGCACGACTCATTGGTCACCAGGAGACGTGTTCTCGTGGGCGGCGCCGCCGTGGCTTGCGCCGGGTTGCTGTGCGCCTGTGGTTCGTCGCAGGCCGCGGATGCTGGCACCAGCCCCTCAAGCGCAGGCGGTGCAGGTGGGGGAGATATTGCGACCGCCGACGTCCCTGTTGGCGGTGGCAAGATTCTCGATAATCCTGCGGTTGTTGTTACCCAACCAACCGCGGGTTCGTTCAAGGCATTTTCGTCCATCTGCACGCATGCTGGATGTGCCGTCTCAGATGTTCAGCAGGGCAACATCATCTGCCCCTGCCACGGAAGTGTTTTCTCCGCGACTGATGGTTCGGTTATCCAAGGGCCTGCACAAGCGCCATTGGCGGCAGTACCTATCACGGTCAATGGCTCCACCATCACGATCTCCGGTTAACGTCGTTGGCTGATCCGGCAACGTACCGTCCCGAACCGGGTGCTATTCCCGACGCACCTGGTGTTTACCGGTTTCGAGACGATCATGGCCGCGTCATTTACGTAGGCAAGGCCAAGAGCCTCCGGTCTCGGCTCAACTCGTACTTCCAGGACCTCAGCGGGTTGCATCCGCGTACACAATCAATGGTCACAACGGCCTCGTCTGTCGATTGGGTAACCGTCGATACGGAGGTGGAAGCTCTCCAACTCGAGTACACCTGGATCAAGGAATTCGACCCGCGTTTCAACGTTCGATATCGGGACGATAAGTCGTATCCCTACCTAGCGGTGACGGTTGATGAAGAGTATCCACGGATCACCGTCATGCGGGGTGCCAAGCGCAAGGGTGTGCGCTATTTCGGCCCCTATTCGCACGCATGGGCCATCCGAGAAACGGTCGACCTGCTACTGCGCGTTTTTCCCGCCCGAACCTGCAGCAATGGGGTGTTCAAGCGCCATGCCCAAATCGGTCGGCCTTGCCTCTTGGGGTACATCGGCAAGTGTTCGGCACCCTGTGTGGGCCAGGTCTCTGCCGAGGAGCATAGGGCGATCGTTCAAGATTTCTGTGCATTCCTCGCTGGCCAAACCTCGACCTACACCAAACGGATCGAACGGGAGATGCGTGCCGCTTCGAATGCTCAGGAATACGAAACCGCGGCCCGGCTGCGCGATGACCTGCGGGCGCTAGAGCGGGCACTGGAAAAGCAGGCGGTTGTATTCGGGGATGCCACCGATGCGGACATTGTTGGCTTGGCCGACGATGAACTCGAGGCAGCTGTACAGGTTTTCCATGTTCGTGGTGGACGGATCCGCGGGCAGCGTGGATTCATCGTGGAGAAAACCAGTGACGTCAGTGTTGGTGATCTCATCGAGTCGCTCATCACGTCGCTGTACGGCGACCAAACCGGCGATGCCATTCCCAGAGAGGTGCTGGTGCCTGAGCTTCCAACGCAAGCGGTGATCTCGAAGCAATGGCTATCTGATCGCCGTGGCACTCTCGTCGACATTCGTGTTCCTCAACGTGGTGATAAGCGCGATCTCATGGCCACCGTTACAAGAAATGCGGAGCAAGGTTTAGCGCTGCACAAGACGCGCCGTGGTGGTGACCTCACAACCCGCAGTCAGGCGCTGGAAGAACTTCAGGAATATCTCGGGTTAAGTGAGGCACCGCTGCGTATCGAATGTATTGACGTGAGTCATCTCGCCGGAACAGACATTGTTGCCAGCCTGGTGGTATTCGAGGACGGATTACCGCGAACGTCGGAGTATCGACGATTCGCTATCCGAGGGATATCAGACGATGGCATTTCAGACGACACCCGGTCAATCGCCGAGGTTGTGAATCGCAGATTTCGTCGATACCTGGCTGAACGAACTGAGAATGAGGGAGATCTCCCTGGGATTGACCCAACTACTGGTCGAGCGCGCAAGTTTGCCTACCCACCGCAGCTCTTGGTGGTCGATGGCGGTGCACCCCAGGTTGAAGCCGCTCAAGCTGCACTGTCTGAGCTAGGGATGTCCGACATCGCTGTCGTAGGGCTGGCCAAGCGGCTTGAAGAAGTGTGGTTACCCGGCGATCCGGACCCGGTCATTCTTCCGCGGACATCTGAGGGCCTTTATTTGTTGCAGCGAATTCGCGATGAGGCGCACCGATTTGCGATCACCTACCAGCGCCAAAAGCGTGGCAAAAGAATGATCGAGAGTCTGCTTGACGACGTTCCCGGACTCGGAGACATCCGACGCAAAGCTGTCATGAAGCAGTTCGGCTCGTTGAAGCGGCTGAAGGCGGCCACAGTTGACGAGATTGCATCTGTGCCAGGAATCGGGCCATCGATTGCCCAAGCCATCTTCGACACGCTCGCTGCCCACAACCCGACTCCGGGTGTAAACACCACCACCGGTGAGATCATCGAGTGATCGACGAACGATCCGCCGTCGGAAAGGTGCGATGTGAGCAACACGTCAGTTGAGTTAGTCCTTGTCACCGGGATTTCTGGCGCGGGCCGCTCTACCGCAGCACGAGCGCTGGAGGATCAGGGCTGGTTTGTCGTCGACAATCTGCCTCCTGTGCTGCTTCCTGACGCCGTTCAACACATTTCCCAGTCCCAGAGTATTCGGCGTCTCGCGGTTGTCGTTGACGTACGCAGCGGTCATATGTTCGACGACTTGGCCAGAGCACTTGAACAAGTGATGCGCGATGGGTTCGAAGTGCGCGTCGTGTATCTCGAGGCGAACGACAATGTACTTGTCCGCCGTTTTGAGAGCAGTCGTCGTCCGCATCCCCTTCAAGGTGGCGGCGGTATTTTGGACGGCCTGACGCGCGAACGTGAATTGCTCGGTGATTTGCGCGCTCGGGCCGATTTGGTTATCGACACCTCGAATCTCAATGTTCACGAACTACGTCGCAAGATGGATGCGGCCTTCGGTAGTGATGAGGAGATTCCGCTTCGGGCTACCGTGATGTCTTTCGGCTTCAAGTACGGGATCCCAGTCGACGCTGATCTGGTGTTCGATGTTCGCTTTCTTCCGAACCCGTATTGGGTTCCCGAATTGCGTGAGCTAACCGGGCAGGACGCAGCGGTAAGCGACTACGTAACTGAACTACCGGAGGCCCGTCGATACCTAGATCAAATGGCAGCACTGTTGGATATTGCAGCCGACGGCTACCTACGAGAGGGCAAACGTTACGTCACGATTGGCGTTGGGTGCACCGGCGGTAAACACCGAAGCGTTGCGATGGCTGAAAATCTCGCGGCCCGGTTGGTGAAAGTTGGAGTTGAGCCACTGGTCGTCCACCGCGATCTCGGTAGGGAGTGAGCGTGACGAATCTAGCTCGCAGCCAGCCACAAACCTCTGGTCCGAAGGTTGTTGCGATCGGTGGTGGACATGGATTGGCGGCGACCTTGCGCGCCCTGCGCCGGGTGACTGATGACGTAACGGCCGTTGTGGGCGTTTCCGACAATGGCGGCTCCAGCGGGCGGCTCCGAGACGAGTTCAACGTGGTGCCGCCCGGAGACCTTCGGATGGCACTGGCAGCCCTCTGCGGTGACGATTCATGGGGACGAACCTGGAGCAGGGTCGTTCAACATCGCTTCTCGGGTGACGGTGAACTGTCAGGTCACTCCATCGGCAACCTACTCATCACGGCCCTGTGGGAAGAGACGGGCGATATCGTCACCGGCCTTGATTGGGTTGGCGCCCTCCTCGGTGCACATGGGCGGGTACTTCCGGTGGCGACGGTGCCGTTGCACGTTGTGGCCGACGTGCAAGGTTTGGATTCCGCGGATCCGGCTCGCGTCATGAGAGTTGAAGGTCAGGTAGAGATCGCTACGACTGAAGGTAATGTCGTCGGCCTTCGGATCGAGCCGGCCGATGCAGTGGCCTGTTCGGCAGCGGTCGATGCCATCGGCGATGCGGACGTGATTGTTCTAGGCCCCGGATCGTGGTTTACCAGCGTTATCGCTCCGTTGATGGTGACGGGTATTGGTGATGCGGTCGTGCGATCGTCGGCCAAACTGGTCGTGGTGTTGAACCTCGCACCCCAACCGGGTGAAACCGCCGGGTTCTCACCGCAGCGTCATCTGGAGGTCCTAGCGGCCCAACTGCCGGGGATCCGAGTCGACACCGTTATTGCTGATCCGACCCGGGTTGCTGACGTGATGTCGTTAGAGGCGTCTGCAGCGCGCCTCGGTGCGCGGGTGGTCCTGGCACCGGTGGCTGCACGTGATCAGACGCCCAACCACGATGTGGACCTGCTGGCGTCGGCGCTCGGGGGAGTGTTCGTCCGAGAAGGGCGTTAACCGGACAAGAATTTCAAAGAATTTCCCCCCACACCGGGAGGGTTGTTGACTCAAGTGGCAAGATGCGTGTCATGGCAATGACAGCAGCGGTCAAGGATGAGCTTTCGCGTCTCAAGGTTACGAAGCCGTGTTGCCGTAAGGCAGAGGTTTCGTCCATTTTGCGCTTCGCCTCTGGCCTGCACATTGCGGGCGGCCGCATCATTATCGAGGCTGAGTTAGACACCGGCGCCGCCGCCCGTCGTTTACGCAAAGATATTGCCGATGTCTATGGACACCCGAGTGAATTGGCCGTTGCCCACCCAGGCGGAATGCGCAAGGGAAATCGCTATCTGGTGCGTGTTCTCAACGATGGTGAACAGTTAGCTCGTCAGACCGGCTTGGTGGATGGCAGTGGTCGTCCCGTTCGTGGACTTCCCACTGCCATCGTGAATGGCGCGTTATGTGACTGTGAAGCAGCGTGGCGCGGAGCGTTTCTCGCGCACGGCTCACTCACCGAGCCAGGACGTTCATCTGCCCTCGAGATCACATGTCCCGGCCCTGAGGCTGCGCTTGCGTTGTCCGGCGCAGCCCGTCGTCTCGGCATCATCGCAAAGCCACGTGAGGTACGTGGGGTCGATCGGGTGGTCATCCGCGATGGCGATGGAATTGCTGCTCTGTTGACACGTCTTGGCGCCCATGAGTCTGTACTTGCGTGGGAAGAGCGCCGCATGCGACGTGAGGTGCGCGCCACTGCAAACCGTCTTGCCAACTTCGATGATGCCAATCTGCGACGTTCAGCGCGTGCTGCCGTCGCCGCTGGGGCGCGGGTGGCTCGTGCGCTGGAGATTCTTGGCGACGAAGTCCCTGATCACTTGGCTGATGCCGGCCGGCTGCGGATGGAACATCAACAAGCGTCGCTCGAAGAGCTCGGAGCGCTCGCCGATCCACCGATGACCAAGGACGCAATCGCCGGGCGAATTCGTCGGTTACTCGCATTGGCAGATAAGCGGGCCGCGGCGCTTGGAATCCCTGACACAGAAGCCGGTATCCCGGCGGATTTGGTAGACGCTGACTAGTTGTCCGATACCGGGTCAGGTCGTTGCGCGCCATGATCGTCCGATAGGGTTCTAGATGTTGGAGCGAGATCTGCTCCTGCCGACAAAGGTGTCAGGACTGCTGAATTTTCTATCGAGAACGAGGGCTTCACCGTGACTGTTCGTGTGGGTATCAATGGATTTGGCCGTATCGGCCGCAACTTCTACCGCGCCGCTGCCGCACAGGGTGCTGACATCGAAATCGTTGCTGTCAACGATCTGACCGACAATCGCACGCTTGCGCACCTGTTGAAGTACGACAGCATCCTTGGTCGTCTCGACGGTGAGGTCACCTACACCGACGATTCGATCGTCGTGAATGGTAAGTCGATTGCCGCTCTCGCTCAGCGCGATCCGGGGGCATTGCCGTGGGGCGATCTTGGCGTGGATGTTGTCGTTGAATCCACTGGCTTCTTCACGGATGCTGAAAAGGCCGCTGCCCACGTAGCAGCTGGAGCCAAGAAGGTCATCATCTCTGCACCGGCAAAGGGCGAAGATGCCACGATCGTCATGGGCGTCAACCATGAGACCTACGATCCAGCCGCGCACACGATCATCAGCAACGCATCCTGCACAACAAACTGCCTGGCGCCGATGGCTAAGGTCCTCAATGACGAGTTCGGCATCGTCAAGGGTCTGATGACGACGATCCATGCGTACACAAACGATCAGGTCATCTTGGACTACCCGCACAGCGATCTGCGTCGCGCTCGCGCCGCCGCGATCAACATGATCCCGACGTCGACCGGCGCCGCCAAGGCAATTGGCCTTGCGCTCCCGGCACTGAAGGGCAAGCTTGACGGCTACGCAATGCGAGTACCCGTGCCGACCGGTTCAGCCACCGACCTCACCGCCACGCTTTCTCGCGAGGTAACCCGCGATGAGGTCAACGCCGTGATGAAGGCGGCAGCTCAGGGTCCACTTAAGGGCATCCTCGAGTACACCGAAGATCCCATCGTCTCCAGCGATATCGTCACCTCGCCTGCATCATGCATCTTTGATGCTGGCGTCACGATTGCCATGGGCGACAGCGTCAAGGTTCTGGGCTGGTACGACAACGAATGGGGTTACAGCAACCGCCTCGTTGACCTCGTAACCTTCGTCGGCGCAACTCTCTAGAGGGACACGTCATGCAGACGATCGACGACCTCAACGTCGCCGGTCGCCGAGTACTCGTGCGCACGGATTTCAACGTGCCGCTTGAGACTCTGGCGGACGGAACACGACATATCACCGACGATGGTCGCATCCGGGCGGCGCTACCCACTATCACCGCACTGCGTGATCGTGGTGCACGCGTGATCCTCGTGGCACATCTTGGTCGGCCGAAAGATGGGCCGTCTGTTGAGCTCAGCTTGGCGCCCATTTCGCGTCGGCTAGGTGAACTACTCGGATCGACGGTGGTTCTGGCATCCGACGTGTCAGGTGAGGGCGCTGCGCGAGCGGTCGGTGCCATGCATGATGGAGACGTCGTTCTGCTCGAAAATGTTCGATTCGATGCTCGCGAGACGAGTAAAGACGCAGCCGTCCGAGGCGCACTTGCAGTCGAACTAGCCGCACTGGCAGATATTTTCGTGAGCGACGGATTTGGCGTCGTTCATCGTGAGCAAGCCAGTGTTACGGACGTCGCTCGTTTGCTGCCGCACGCCGCCGGAAAGCTTGTCCTATCTGAGGCGCAAGTGTTCAGCAAGGTGCTTTCCGATCCGGACCGGCCCTATGTTGTGATTTTGGGTGGATCCAAGGTCAGCGACAAACTCGGTGTGATCACCAATCTGCTTACCAAGGTGGACCGACTCTTGGTCGGCGGTGGGATGTGTTTCACCTTCCTAGCTGCGATGGGCTACAACGTTGGGTCATCCCTGCTGGAAGTCGACCAGATCGAAACTGTAAAGAATCTCATCGCGCAGGCTGCGGCTCGCAACGTCGAACTTGTTCTACCCGTCGATGTTGTTGTTGCTACGGCCTTTTCGGCAGACGCAGAGCACAAGATTGTCGCGGCAGATCAGATCGAAGATGGCTGGATGGGCCTTGATATTGGCCCCAACAGTCAACTCCTTTTCGCCAGTCGGATCACTGACGCGAAGACAGTCGTATGGAACGGCCCCATGGGCGTGTTCGAGATGACTCCGTATGCGCAGGGGACTCGCGCAGTGGCTACGGCGATCACCGAGGTCAACGGTCTCACGGTGGTCGGCGGTGGAGATTCCGCCGCGGCTGTGCGTTTACTTGGTATCGACGAGCACGGGTTCACTCATATCTCAACCGGCGGTGGCGCATCGCTGGAACTACTTGAAGGCCGCGTATTGCCTGGCCTTGCTGTTCTGGAGGACTAAACATGGCTCGTCTGCCACTCATGGCCGGTAACTGGAAGATGAACCTCAATCATCTTGAGGCAATTGCGGTCGTCCAGAAGTTGGCGTTTGGACTTAACGATGCTGACTATCAGTCGTGCGAGGTTGCGGTCCTGCCACCGTTCACTGATATTCGCTCAGTCCAAACGGTGATCAACGCAGACAACCTGGATCTGAAATACGGAGCCCAAGACCTTTCGACGTTCGACAAGGGTGCCTACACAGGCGAAGTCAGTGGCCCCATGCTTGCCAAACTTGGCTGCAGTTACGTCCTGGTGGGCCACAGTGAACGCCGTGAGTATCACGCCGAAACCGATGAGGTTGTGGCCGCCAAAATTACCGCTGCCTATCGCAACGACATCACGCCAATCCTGTGTGTTGGCGAAGGCTTGGAGGTTCGACGCGCTGGCCAGCAGGTGGAGTACACCGTCGCACAGGTGACCGCGGCATTGGCGGGTCTGAGCAAAGAAAAGGCTGCCTCCATCGTCATCGCCTACGAACCAGTCTGGGCGATTGGTACCGGTGAGGTTGCGATTCCCGCCGATGCCCAAGAGGTCTGCTCAGCGATCCGTACGACTCTGGCTGGTCTTTACTCATCCGAGTTGGCGGACGGTGTTCGGGTTCTGTACGGCGGTTCGGTCAAGGCGTCCAACATCGCGTCGATCATGGCCGAGGCCGACGTTGACGGTGCCCTTGTAGGTGGGGCGAGTCTTGATCCAGACGAGTTCGTGGCGATTTGTCGGTATCGGCTCCACGCGGACGTATAGCGAGCTCGAAGCGCAGTACAGCCAGTTGGGTGGCGTAGGGGGAGTTAACTGCCCGGATCGCGTATCCTAGGAAAACTTGGTCAACAACGGAAGGCATTGTCGTGGTTCTGGCGTTTCAGATCATGCTCGTCATCATCAGTGCACTGCTGGTCTTGCTCGTGCTTCTGCACAAGGGCAAGGGTGGCGGTTTGTCTGACCTATTCGGCGGCGGCATCTCATCATCGCTTGGCGGATCGAGTGCCGCAGAGCGTAACTTGGACCGCATCACGATCGGCCTCGGCTTGGTCTGGGCAGCACTGATCGTAGGCTTAGGATTGCTCCTTAAGAGCTAATTCGTCATTACGCTCGTCTCCGATATATCTAGGGAAGGCAATTTCTGTGGCCAGTGGCAGTGCAATTCGTGGAAGTCGTGTTGGCGCCGGACCTATGGGCGAAGCTGAACGTGGAGATGCTGCCCCGCGGCTGCGTATCTCGTTCCACTGCGAAAACGGCCACGAGACCACGCCCACGTTTGCCACTGAGGCACTGATTCCAGAAACCTGGGATTGCCCGCGCTGTGGACTTCCGGCTGGCACTGACGCTGCCAATCCGCCGGCTGCTCCCAAGATTGAGCCATACAAGACGCACCTTGCCTACGTTAAGGAGCGCCGTAGCGACGAGGATGGCGAAGCAATCCTCAATGAAGCGCTCGCAAAACTTCGCTAACGTCACTGTGACGGTCTATTGATCGTCTTTGAAGTCGTGAAACAGGGATGCATTCTCATCGCGAGGGTCCACGATCGACGTGCACGCGTCGTGGTCGGCAAAAAGGACAGTCCGTATCTGCCCTCGAACATTGCTGGCCGGTGCCACGTGCTCATCAGACATGGTCATGATCTGTCGGACGGCATTGGCCTTTTCGCTGCCGCTGGCAAGTAGCCATACCTGCCGTGCGCATTGAATCAAGGGCCTGCTGAAGGTGATTCGCAACGGTGGAGGCTTCGGAGCATTGCCTACCGCCAATACGCTGATCGACGAATTTCCCACGGCATCTAGCCCGGGAAACAGGCTCGCGACGTGAGCATCTTCACCCACGCCGAGCAGGCACACATCGAAGGTCACATCATGACCGAAGACTGAGGTGACGTCCGCCCAATATTGCGCTGCTGCATCCTCCAGCGAACTGTCACTGTGTGGACTCGGCATGCGGTGAATATTGTCGACGGGGACAGGCAGGTGATCTAGGAGCACTTCGAAGGCCGCGGTGTCATTGCGGGCCGGATCCCCGGTAGGGAGGAAGCGTTCATCGCTCCACCAAAATTCCACGCCCTCCCAAGGGATATCAGCGCCTAATGGATGGGCTCTGACGGCAGCTAAGCACGCCGTTCCGATTCGGCCACCTGTCAACACAACATGTGCGACGCCGCGAGCGGTCAGTGCACCGACGATCGTATGAACCAGCTGGTCGGCAATTCCACGTGCGAGCTCGTCAGCAGTGTCAAAACGACGAACGATCACGTCGCCCATGTCACTTCTTCACTGGAGTGGACGAGGACGACGATGTCGCGCCGCTGCGCTTACTCGTTGGCTTCTTGCCTGACCCAGGGTCAGAGGCATTGGCCGCAGCGGTCACACCGGCCGCAAAACGTTCCAACACCTCACCGTAGATGTCATCTGGATCAAGCCGACGTAGTTCTTCGGCTATGAGCGATTCAATCGACCGCCGCGGTAGCGCGGCCTCCCTATCTGGCATTCCGGGTCGAGCAATCGCCGCGATGCGTCCGTCGGGACGGCTCACGATGATGTCGCCACGCACAGTGTGAATGTCAACACCTGTGATACCTGGCCCCTTGGATGCCTTGATGGTCACGGGAACCTTCAGGCAACCCAATAGCCATGAAACCAGCAGGACTGCCGACGGATTCGTTTTGGGTGCGTGCACGACCACAGACGTGATCTCGTCGTATGGCTCATCTAGGGCCGATGCGAGCAACGCTCTCCACGGTGTGATTCGAGTCCATGCCAAGTCGGTATCGCCGTTAACATACCCATCGGCCAAGGCCTGCAAGAGATGCAACGGACGTGAGTTTTCAGCTGAATCGGTGATGCGTCGTTGAGCCAACGCCCCTACTGGATCAAGGGCAGGCGTGGACGGACACGTACCCGGCCACCACACCACAACCGGTGCATCTGGAACTAGCAGTGGCAGCACGACGGATTCAACGTGATGTGCCAGTGGTCCGCGCAGGCGCAGAACCGCCAGTTCACCAAGGCCATCAGAGCCGCCCACGGTGATCTCGGCATCGAGTTGGGCCGGCCCATGGCCAGGCCGCGGAATCGCGGTGAGAATGCGACATGGATGTTCACGTGCTGCCCTGGCAGCCGCGTGCACAGCGTCAGCCTGTGTCGCTTCATCAGCGATGATGACGAGGGTCAACACTCGGCCAACGGCACTGGATCCCTGCCGGAATCGCTCCTCGGAAATGGCACTTGCCACCTGTGCGGCGGTAGTGCCGTCAAGACGAACGGTCATGGCCGCCTCCAACTGCGTCCGTCACGGGCAATCATGTCGTAGGCGGACTGTGGACCCCACGTACCCGACTGATACTGGTCAGGCTGACCCTGTTCAGCCCAGAAGTCCAGAATCGGATCGAGTACCTTCCAACCGAGTTCGACCTCTTCGTGTCGTGGGAAAAGCGGGGGATCGCCGAGCAATACGTCCAAGATCAAACGTTCGTACGCTTCAGGACTGGACTCGGTGAACGAATCGCCATAAGCAAAATCCATGTTGACGTCGCGGACTTCCATTTGCGTTCCGGGAACCTTGCTACCAAAGCGCATAGTGACACCCTCATCGGGCTGAACACGCACGACGAACGCGTTCTGCCCCAGTTCTTCAGTGTCGGTCTCGCTAAAAGGCAGGTGAGGCGCTCGCTTGAAGACGACCGCCAATTCTGTGACTCGGCGACCAAGTCGCTTACCGGTGCGTAGATAGAACGGTACTCCCGCCCAACGACGGGTATCGATTTCCAACTTGATGGCAGCGAACGTTTCAGTTTGTGAGGTTGGAGAAATGCCGTCTTCTTGGAGATAACCATCGACCTGCACCCCACCTTGCCAACCTGCTGCGTACTGACCGCGCGAGGTATGAGCGGCGAGATCGCTGGGCAATTTGATGGCAGTGAGCACCTTTTCCTTTTCGATGCGCACATCGCGAGCGTCGAATGAGAGCGGCTCTTCCATCGCAGCAAGTGCGAGAAGTTGTAGCAAGTGATTCTGAATGACATCCCGTGCTGCACCGATGCCATCGTAGTATCCGGCGCGGCCGCCAATACCGATGTCCTCGGCCATGGTGATCTGGACGTGGTCGACGTAGTTCGCATTCCAAATCGGCTCAAACATCGTGTTGGCGAACCGCAGAGCCAACAGATTTTGAACGGTTTCCTTTCCAAGATAGTGATCGATACGGAACACCGATCCAGAGGAAAACACCTTGCCGATCGTGTCATTGAGCTCACGAGCACTTTCCAGATCGTGGCCGAACGGCTTTTCGATCACGACTCGACGCCAGGCATCGTTATGTGATGCCGACAGCCCTGATCGCTCGAGTTGCTCAACGACTGGTCCGAAGAACTTCGGTGGGATCGATAAGTAGAACGCGTGATTTCCGCGAGTTCCACGTACGCGATCCAGGTCTTCCACCGTTCGCGCCAGCGTGTCGAAAGCTTCGTTATCGCTGAAGTCACCCATCACGAATCGGATGCCTTTGGACAACTCGTTCCAGACGTCCTCTCGGAATTCAGTCCGAGCGTGTTCACGTACTGAATCGTGAACAATCTGCGCAAAGTCTTGATCTGCCCAATCTCGACGGGCAAAACCAACAAGCGCGAAAGCCGGCGGAAGTAGACCACGGTTAGCCAAGTCATAAACCGCTGGCATGAGCTTCTTGCGCGCCAAATCACCTGTGACGCCGAAGATCACCAAACTGCACGGGCCAGCTATCCGCGGTAGTCGTCGATCACGTTCGTCGCGAAGTGGATTTCCCGTCGGCGTCCAGATTTGAGTCCGCATCGCGACTACCGGCCCGCCGATTGGGCGGCTGTATCAAGCGCTTTGCTCACGACGCCTAGCAGGGTTTCCCAGGAGGCGATGAATTTGTCGACTCCCTCACGCTCCAAGAGCGCCACCACGTCATCCATGTCGACGCCAGCGTCAGCAATCGCTGAGAACACCTCATGTGCGTCAAGATAGAACGGGACCACTGTGTCGCCAGAAATCTCAGCATGGTCGCGAACAGCGTCAAGTGTTGCTTCGGGCATTGTGTTCACCACGTTGTGTGTCACCAATTGGTCGACGTAACGGGTATCGGAGTACGCGGGATCTTTCACACCAGTCGATGCCCACAGCGGACGCTGCACATGCGCACCCGCTGCGGCAAGTGCGGCCCATCGTGGTGATGCGACGACCTGCGCAAAAGCTTCATATGCGATCCGCGCATTTGCGATCGCAGCAGAACCCCGCAGTGGACTGTCCGCCCCGAGTCGCTTATCAACCTCGGAGTCGACTCGACTAACAAAGAATGAGGCCACCGACTCGATCGTCGAGAGATCTAGTCCGTTGTCGCGCGCCTGCTCCAAGCCGGCAAGCCACGCCTCAAGAACAGCTCGGTAGCGATCGACGGAAAAGATCAGCGTTACGTTCACGCTGATGCCCTCGGCAATCAACGCGGTGATGGCAGGAAGGCCATCAAGGGTGGCTGGAACTTTGATCAGAACATTCGCGCGATCCACCTGCCAGTGAAGTGCACGCCCTTCGGCGACAGTGGCCGCAGTATCGAAGGCGAAACGAGGATCAACCTCGATACTGACGCGACCATCTACACCTCCGGTGCGCTCATAGGTCGCATGCAACACGTCGCAAGCCCAGCGCACATCAAGCGTCGTCATAGCTCGCACTGCCTCGTCGACGGTGACCTTACGAATCGCAAGATCGCGCATCTGCGCGGCGTAATGCTCCGACTCACCACCGATGGCCTTTTCGAAGATGCTCGGGTTCGTCGTAACGCCAACAACCGAACTTGTCGCCACCAACTCAGCAAGTCCGCCACCCTTGAGGCGGCCCCGGTCAAGGTCATCGAGCCAAATCGAAACACCAGCGGCGGAGAGGTCGGCAAGAAGATCGTTTGTCATGGCTCAACCCTATTGAACCGAGGCTGCGGATTCCTGCCGATGTGCTGTTTACGAGCGCGTGGCGGCCACTGATTCGTGCGCCGCAGCGGCTACTGCTTCAGGAGTGAAACCAAATTCACGGAAAAGTGTGCCTGCGTCTGCGGAGGCACCGAAATGTTCGAGTGAAACGGCCTTCCCGTGTGTCCCGAGATACTTCCACCAACCTTGAGCGATGCCGGCTTCTACTGAAACTCGGGCGGTAACGTTCGGAGGTAGAACCTCGTCGCGGTATGACTGAGGCTGTGCGTCAAACCATTCAGTACACGGCATTGAAACAACGCGAGTACCTATGCCGGCACTCTCAAGTTGGTCGCGTGCTGCGACGGCGAGTTGAACCTCTGAACCCGTTGCCATGATGATCACGTCGAGCGAGCCCGATTTCGCGTCGGCAAGTACATATCCGCCCTTGGCGACTCCAGCTGCCGATGCGCCATGCTCGGGGCTGCGCTCGAATGTCGGCACATTCTGACGCGTCAATACCAAGCCAGCCGGGCGACGATTACGCAGAATGTGCTCCCATGCCACGGCCACCTCATTGGCATCTGCGGGCCGAATCACGTCCAGGCCAGGAATCGCGCGAAGCGACCACAAATGCTCCACGGGTTGATGGGTTGGCCCATCCTCACCAAGGCCAATGCTGTCGTGCGTCCATACGTACGTGACGGGGGTTTGCATGATTGCTGACAGGCGAACCGCGCCGCGCATGTAATCGCTGAACACCATGAACGTGCCGCCGAATGGTCGCAAGAGACCCGACAAGGACATGCCATTAAGTGCTGAACCCATCGCATGCTCGCGCACACCGAAATGCAGGATCCGACCATAAGGCGACTGCGACGCGCCGAACGGCGAGGTCGCGGAGACGACAGTGCCCTCGGGAAGGAACGACTTACCACCCTCGATTGTGGTGTTGTTACTTTCAGCTAAATCCGCACTACCGCCGACGAATTCAGGTAACTGCGCTGCAATCGACTGGATAACCTCTCCGCTGACCTTACGGGTTGAAACATCCTTGCCAGCAGGGAAGACAGGAAGTTCCAAGGGCGGGAGTTCACCGGCAACAAGGCGATCAAGCAATGCCGCACGATCGGGCTGTGACTCGCGCCACGAGCTGTATGCCACGTCCCACTCACCACGAAGGGCAGCTCCGCGTGCTGCAACCTCTCGTGCGTGTGCGAGAACTGCCTCGTCGACCTCGAAAGATTTTTCCGGATCGAAGCCAAGTAGCTCCTTGGTGGCCGCAACCTCAGCGGCACCAAGTGCGGATCCGTGTGCCTTAAAAGTGTTGCGCAAAGTCGGCGCGGGCCAACCAATGATGGTGCGAAGTTGAATGAACGACGGACGCGTCGTTTCAGCTTGGGCACTGGCCATAGCATCGGCGAGCGCTGCGAC
>CANGPO010000052.1 GCA_947455705.1 Actinomycetota bacterium
ACCGAAGCAACGCCAAGCATCGCGCGCAGATGAGTACGCAGATGTGACAGACCGTCGGAGAGCTTTGCCTGCTGCGGGGCAGTCGTCTGGGCATCAGCAGCCATCGACCTCGACAGTAGGTACGGATCGGGACGCAGGAACAGCATGAGCGCACCTACACCGAGCAGCAGCATGAATGCCGCGAGCAAGTACGGTCCGGTCAATTGCGGCAAGCCGAGCGACAGCGCGATGTTCCCCGAGAAGTTGAGAAGGTTCGGCCCAAGTACCGCGCCAATGGTGCCCGCCCACACCACAAGTGAAAGTTGTCTGGCCCTTCTCTCCGGCTGTGCCAGATCGATCGCGGCGTAACGTGATTGGTAGCCCGATGCGGAGGCGACACCTACCAGCAAGCAACCAATAAGAACGAGCGGCATGTTTCGCCACACTCCGCCGAACACCACCAGAACAGCGCCAACTAATGCAATTCCATACCCAGTGCTCAACGCACTTCTACGTCCGCGAGTGAGCGCCAAGCGGGCAAGTGGCAGGGCCAATAGCGCTGCCCCAAGGACACCCGCGGTCTGGGCGAGACCTGCAAGCTGTTCGCCACCAATCGATGCTGCGATAAGTGCCCCGGCCGGAATCGCACCGGCGATAGCGATACCGCTGAAAACTTGGACTGAAGACAGAACGCCAACGGTTCGCCGCTGAACGGCAACTACATCTACAGAGCCAGCCAGGGCCTGATCCGTCACGGAGTCCACGTCGTGACGCTAACGCATCACGACGGTCATTGCGGTGCGATGAGGATCAGCGATTGACGAAGATTTCGTAGAGAACCGGGATGATCACCAGGATTCCGAGAACGAGCATCACGACCCCACCGATCGTGCGCAGGACTAGGAGCCGTCGATCGGACGTTACGAACCAGTCGCGACTCGAGCCCACGATGATGCCCCATGTTCCATCCAGAACGATGGACAGCAGCGAGAAGATCAGCCCGAAGAGCAGCAACTGCACTGTGACTGAGCCGGCCTTCGGATCAACGAACTGCGGGAAGACAGCGGTGAAGAACACGATGGCCTTCGGATTTAGAACTCCAACCATGAAGCCTTCGCGAAGAATCCTCAGCACCCCAGGCTTGACTTCATCGACCTCGACCATCGCGTCAACATGGGCCCGCCGATGACGCAGCGCATCAATACCGAGATAAACCAAGTAAAGGCCACCGCCGATCTGAACCACTTCGAGCAGAAGTTGCGATCGCTGCAACAACGGCCCGAGGCCAAGAGCGACGAAGGTGGCGAGAACAAGCATTCCGCACGCATTACCCACGGCCGTCAGGAAGGCGGTAGCTCGTCCCCATGCGACGGCGCGTGCAATCACGAACATCACGCTTGGGCCCGGCGCCAAAATGATGGCGACCGAAGCCAAGACGAATGCCGCGAGCCGTTGTGCATCAACCACAGAGGAAAACGTACCTTCTCATCTGCCGTCGTGCGGTACGTCACGGCAAGCCGCGGGGCAAGTCCGTGCGCGCACGGCCTAGACTTGCCGCATGGCTTCATCAAATGCAGTTCGCCCCACTGCCCTGACGTGGATTCTGCTCGTGCTCGGAATCCTGTTCCTCGTCGTGGCCGTCGTCTACTGGACCCAACCGGCCGATGCGTTACCAAGCTTCTTCCCCGGCGCAGATGCCACGGACACGGCCAAGCACATGAAACATGGAATCGCTGCCGCCGGCCTGGGCGCAATCCTCTTTGTCGGAGCCTGGATGACCACGGGTTCAAAGAAGAACACCTGAGCCTGACCCCGTCGACGGTTTGTCCGACGACATAACCCTCGCGGAGCCGAATCATGATTGACATCACCTACGTCCAAGCCATCGTTATTGGCCTGCTCCAGGGTGTCACCGAGTTGTTTCCGATTTCGAGCCTTGGGCACTCCGTGCTCGTGCCGGCCTGGATCGGCGGCGATTGGGCGCAACTCGTGACTCAGTATGGGACTGAGGATTCATCCCAATCGCCATACCTGTCATTCATTGTTGCCCTGCACGTCGCAACGGCAATCGCGCTCCTGGTCTTCTACTGGCGCGACTGGATCGACATCATCAAGGGCTTCTTCCGCACCATTAAGAACCGCTCAATTGAGACCTCAACTGAGCGCCTCGCCTGGCTCATCATCGTCGCGACGATCCCAGTGGGTATCACTGGCCTTCTGTTCGAGCACGCTGTTCGGATCCTGTTCTCCAAACCCTCTGCAGCAGCTGCCTTCCTTACGTTGAACGGCTTGATCCTGCTTGCCGGTGAGTGGCTACGCCGTCGCGCCGACGCTCGCGCCACCGTTGAAGCTCAGACCATGACTGAAGCAGCCGTAGAAGAAACCGAGCTCGAGCACGCCGTCGTAGGTGGCAAGAACCGCAGACTTGAAAATCTGAGTTTTCTCGAGGCGGGAATCATTGGTCTCTTTCAGACCACCGCACTCCTTGCTGGCATCTCACGATCAGGTATCACCATGGTCGGTGGGTTGGTTCGCGGACTGAGTCACGAAGACGCCGCGAAGTTCTCTTTCTTGCTGGCGACCCCGGTGATCTTTGCTGCCGGCTTACTCAAGATGCCGTCACTATTCGGTCCGGCTGGGGCGAACATTCACGGTCAGGTAATTGTCGGGGCCATCGTCGCTGGGCTCGCGTCGTGGTTCAGCGTCAAGTTCCTCACCAAGTACTTCACCACTCGCACGCTGATCCCATTCGCGGTGTACTGCTTGGTCTTTGGCGTGATCTCACTCGTTCATTTCGCCTAAGCCGAGGCCGCTTTTGTCAGTTACACCAGATCGATGAGGATCTTGCCGGTTGCTCCACCTTCGACGGCCAGATGCGCTTGCGCCGTCTGGTCAAGGGTGAAGTGAACTTCCGGCAGTGGTGTTAACGCTCCTGCTGCCAACGCCTTCGAAACACCGGCAACGGCGTCGTCGATCTGCGTCTGAGTGAAGTTGTATACGAGGATGAAATGCAGGGTCACGTTATCCGTCATGAGACGGCGCACCGGGATGTGCGGATCACCCGTCGGCTCTGCCGCGTACGTGATGATCGATCCAGCCGGCTTTAAGACGGCCAGGTCCACGTCGAGGTTTGCACCAAGTGCTACCTCGATAATGCGGTCCACGCCGCTAGGTGCCGCAGCCTTGATCTGATCGATCGCGTCAGCGTCACGATAGTTGACGACGACATCAGCGCCCGCTGCCTTAGCAAGCTCCGCCTTCTCTGGCGAACTCACGGTCGTAATCACGTTGGCACCATCAAACTTCGCCAGTTCGATTGCAGCGTGACCAACAGCCCCCGCACCACCAGCGATCAGAATCGTTCGATCCTTGATTGGGCCATCGAGGTAGAGACAGCCGTACGCAGTGATGTACGGGATCGCTAGGCCTGCACCTTGGCTGAAGCTCACTGCCTCAGGCAGCGGGACAGCTTGATCAGATGGAATCACTGTGTATTGCGCAGCAGTCCCGTTTACGCGGTTCAACGCAGCATGAAAGAGCCACACACGTTCGCCAACTCGGCCCGCATCGACACCCTCACCAACGGCATCGATAACGCCGGCACCATCTTGATTCGGGATCTGGTACTCGAATGCCATGGGTAAGTCCGCAGAGCGTGACTTCCAGTCCGTCGGGTTCACACCCGAAGCGTGAACGCGGACTCGCACCGCACCCGGGCCCGGCATGGGGTCCGGCAGCTCCTCAACCGTGAGCACATGCTGAGCTGCACCGCGCTGCCGATAAACCGCTGCCTTCATCTGACCCTCCATACGTCGTGTGTGGCAAGACTACGACCAACACATCCGAGGCATTGACGCAGCGGTGTGACAGTCGCATCACGCCCGCCAATCTCGATAAAGTCCGATCATGAGCCGAATCTTCACCACCAGCGTCAGTTCGGTGTACCCGCATTACGTGAACAAGGTGGAACGCAAGGGTCGCACGACCAAGGAGCTCGACCAGGTGATCTGTTGGCTCACCGGTCTTACTCCGGCCCAACTTAAGAAAGAGTTAAAGGCCGATACCGCCTTTGAAGACTTCTTCGCTTCAGCAAAGCTGAATCCGAATGCAGCACTGATCACGGGAACTGTCTGCGGAGTACGCGTCGAGAACGTCGAAGATCCGCTGATGCAGAAGATCCGCTACCTCGACAAGTTGGTCGATGAACTGGCCAAGGGCAGACCGATGGAAAAAATCCTCCGAGGTGACCCGTCCGTCGTCTAAGAGTGGCTTCCTCCCAAGTTCCCCACAACGACTTAGATCCAGACAGTGGGTTTAGAGGCAGACTACGGCCGAACTCGATGCGTTAGCCAAAGGCACGTTGGCTTGCGCAGACCGTGGCCTTCTGGTGTCACGACACCGACATGTGAATAGTGGAGATGCCGAAGGGTGCGACCACTGTCCGCGAGTCGCCGATACTCACATCAACCTGATTCGCGTGCTCATTCCACAGCCGAACTTCGACGCGCTCATTGACCTTGCGCACGGCAGACAGATGCGCACCGGCGACGTCAAGGAGATTCCCGGACAGCATCGCTCCGTCACTTTCGATGTCGACTTCGAGGAGTGGAAGGGCAAATCGTTCCCACTGATCCACGAGATCCACTACCTGCGCGTTCGGCAGGACAGCCAATTCAAATTGGGATTCGCCGAGGCATTGCCCCTCGGGCGCCGCTATCGACGGCCCGGCCCAGATCGGCCGAGTGGATAACGTGGGTTTGGCAATATCGCCGACGGCACGTAGCTACCGGCGACCTCCTCCCAAGTCCCCCAGCGAGATAGATCCTGAAATACAAAATGGCGGGGAACATCCCGCCATTTTGTATTTCAGGGCCGACGAGGGGACTTGAACCCCTAACCCCCTGATTACAAATCAGGTGCGCTACCAATTGCGCCACGTCGGCTCTGCCACATTGTTCATGCAGCACCAGAAGTGTAACGGGGGCTCCCCTTGCCATGCGATCGGGCACACTGGATGAGTGAGCAGTCCCAGTTATCGAGCAATCGCCGGAGTAATCATCGTCACGGTGCTCGCACTTTCCGGTCTCTACTGGTTTCACTCACGCAACGAATCCACCGCGAATGGCACCGGGTTGACCTACCACGGCAGCTTCTACTGGGCATCGGGCGCTGAAGTGCGATCCGATTCACTCGGCAACAACATCGCCACGGCCGTCCCCTTTCAGGACACGACCGCAACACTGCGTGAGATCAAAGGACTCGACCCAAACGTCACAGTGGCCGCTTGGCTTCCGATGATTTCATCGCAAGTACCTCGGCCAGCGTGGATCTTGATCTCAACAGATAAGGGGCGCGGCACCAACCCGAAAGCGTTCACCGATACCAGCGCCGTTCTAGTGACGCAGTAGCAAGAACGTCACGACCACCGGAGAACACTCACGACAAAATCGGCTTCGTCATGCCACGGCCGCAAATCCCACGTCGCGAAACGCTGTTCAAGAACGAAGCCGGCCTCGCTGAGATGGTTATCGAAATCCGAGATCGAATACCGGTCAGTGTGGAACCCAACAACCGCGCGCCCATCGGCCTTCAGGTGGCGACCAACAGCACTCAGTGCCGTGCTCTCCGTGTCCGGCGCGACGAAGGCCAGCACATTTCCGGCCAAGACGGCGGCGTCAAACAACTCGACTTCACCGAACGCAACCAGATCCAGCTCGACCAGGTCCGAGACCAACCACGTCACATCCGGATAGTCCTCACGTGCTGCCTCAATGAGAATGGGATCAACATCCACCCCGACAACACGGTGACCTCGCTGATGGAGGACCGCGCCAACCCGACCTGGGCCGCATCCTGCATCGAGAACCCGCGATCCGGGCGCGATCAACGCATCCATGAAGCGAGCTTCGCCCGCTAAGTCAGCACCCTCGGCAGCCAGCCCACGAATGTATTCGACGTAGCGCTCGGAATGGCCCGCCTCAGTTTCGGTGAACCACTTCGGGGCACCCGCATTTTCAGTCATGCAGCCGACCGTACATCCCCGCGCCTCGTGACACGCATGATCACGTCGTCAATTCCGTAATAGACCACGGCAATGACCAGACCGAATACGACGATTCCGAGTGTCATCAAAAGCGCCGACGGGTACCCGTGCACCAGCACATTGAGGAAGTCATACGGATAAGCGCTGATCACCGCGCCACGAAGGAAGGTGTATACGATCCAGATAATCGGCACGATCACTGCCATGGGAATGATCCGCCAATGAATCCATCCGCGCGGCCCAAAGAACAGCCACACCGCGACTGTGACGATCGGGACGATGATGTGTTCCAACATGTCGTTGAAGCCAGGAATCCCGACGTATGAACCATCTGATAACAGCACCTGCTGCACGATCATCGTGACCGTGGTCATGAGTAGCGCAGTCAGCCGACCAACCCGCAGCAGTGGAGAGTCCGCATCCGAATCTCGAGCAAGTACCGTCATGACGATCGCGACAGCCAGCAGGCTCCACGTCGTGAAGAAACTGAGAAAGTCGATCGTCCGGCCGATCGTGCCCATGAAGCCCTCAGCCTGGTGGTAGTCAATCTCGCCAGACACCCGGCCGACGGATGGATACAGATCACCAATCGTGATGACAGCGTCCAGAGCGAAGGAGGCCCAAGCGATCACCGCATTGACGAGGAAGAACATTCGCCTCATCGGCATCAGCTCATCCCCCCTCCTTTAGATCCCACGCTCGGCCATGACGACCGATCTCACATCAGCCGTTCAGGCCGTTCATGATCAGCCTGCGGGTAAACGCGAGTTGATAAGACCTCAGTCGAGCTCGATGGGTGGAACACCTGGTGGCTCGAAGCCGAACACTTTGCCGAAGAAAGCAAGCTCACTCTCCAGCGCAGTAATGATGTTCTCGGCCATCCGGAAGCCATGCTGCTCACCTGCGAACAGGATGTACTTGTGCGGGATTCCCTTACGCGCCAACTCCGCTGCTACGGCAGCCGGCTGTGACGGAGGCACCACCTTGTCGTCATCGCCCTGAAGTAGCAGAACGGGAACGGACAGATTCCCTAGGTGCGTCAACGGTGAGCGCTCGATGTAGCGGTCTCGCGTCTGCGGCAATGGCCCGATAAGTCCATCGAGGTAACGAGCCTCAAAGTCGTGCGTATCGGTAGCGAAGGGCAGGAGATCCGTCACCGGGTAGCTTGCGGCGCCGGCGCTGAACACCTTCGACGTGACGAGTGCAGCAAGGGTCGTCCAACCGCCAGCTGAACCACCGCGAATTCCTAACCGCGCACCATCGGCCAATCCCGCATCAACTAGGCCCTGAACGATCGCAACGGTGTCGACCACATCGACGATCCCCCACTTCTCGCGCAGACGTTCGCGATACTCACGTCCGTATCCCGACGAGCCGCCATAGTTAATGTCGACCACCCCAATGCCACGTGAGGTGAAATACGCCGTCTCGGCCTCCATCACCGGAACCGAACAGGCCGTCGGCCCACCATGCACCAGGGCGATGTATGGAGGTAGTTCACCTTCGGGTGCGATGAAGTTCGGATTACGCGGCGGATAAACCCATGCGTGCACATCTCCGTCGGGGCCAGCAACGGTGAACGCATAGGCCTCCGATAGGAATCGCGGGTCTGCGGCCTCATCAGCCGCCGACTTCACAACCGTTAACGCACCAGAATCCGCGTCAATAACGACGACCGCGGGCTCGGCGGTGAGGCTGCCGGCGATCGTCAGGATCCGGGTGCCTGACACCTGCAACATCTCGACGAATGAGTGTCCGGCCGCGAGCTCACGCGATGCACCCGTCGACGGATCAATCACCGATAGGCGCTGCTCGCCGACGCCGTGGATGGCCGCGATTCGACCGTCTGCCAGTACCCCGTAGGTGGTGAAGCCAAGCAGCCACAGTGGGGTTGAAAACTCCTCCTCACGAGGAGCGATAGCCACGGCAGATCCATCGTCGATCCCGAAGCGGTAGATGTTCCACCAACCACTTCGGTCGCTCACTGCATACACGTGATCGTCGTCAGCCCATTCCGGCTGCATCAGCGATTCGGTCGCAGACCCTGCCAAGACTCGATGGTTCGTAGCCACTGCGCCATCAATATCAGCGACATAAAGCAGCGTGCCATCCCATGGCATCTGCGGGTGATCCCACGCGGTGTAGGCCAGGTGCAAACCGTCACTGGACGGACGAGGGAAAGCAAAGAAGCGATGTCCGCTCGCGAGCACTGTGACGGCCGCATCGTCGTCAGCGGCAGATCCGTCAATAGGCACTCGCACGATGGCACGATCAATGTCGCTGCCGCGATGAGTTTCGCGAACTGCCCACACCGAGACTCCGTCGGGAGCAACCACTGGCTCGCCATACATATGACGGACACCGTCCGTCGGCGCGACGGTTAATGGCCGAGGATCACCGGCCTCGTCATAGACATAAAGGCGTTGATCGTCCCAGTAGGTAAACACGACCCCCGCCCCAGGGACATACACCCACGGACGTGCGCCGTACTCATGGATCCGGCTACGAAGGTTCCAGTCTGGCGACAGGACGTCGCGATTCGTCCCATCGGCCGATTGGGTGACCAGGGCAGCCCGTCCACCAGCGGTCGGACGACCCTCCTCCCACCAAATCTCCTCACCACGCGGTGTGGTCGCGAATCCGGGCCAACCCAGGTGCACCCCACCCTTGGCGACGTCAGCTGCGGTGATTGGGGAGTTCCACGTGCCGTAGGCGCTGACCTGCGGTGTTTGTTCGGTAGAGGAAGTCATGGGATCAACTTAGTGACCGAAGCCATATGTGCACCTCAGGATTCACAGGTTTGGCCCATCAAGGTTGGGGGCACCGCATGCCGAAGCACTAACTGGCCGCCGAAATCCGCCTACCGGTACACGTACGGTAAAGATCCGTCACCCGTTTGGGGGATCACGCCTAAGGCGATTTGGCCGGTTCGTGAACCGGATGTAACGCTTGATTAACCTGCGGTTGGGCCGCTGGACGCATTCATAGGAAGGAATTGGTGAGTGTCTTACTTGGTCGCGCGCCGAAGTGCGGTGGCGGCGTTAACGGCAGTTGTCTGCCTAACGCTTGCTCTACCCGCTCGAGCCGACGTGACCCCGACCCCCAGTGGCTCCGATTCCCCCTCGACATCAACCTCGGCCACCCCGACGCCCACTGATTCACCGAGCGCGACCACCAGCACGGATGGAACCCCATCAGCCTCCCCCTCGGGCTCACCGTCGGCGATCCCATCACCCACCTCGACGATCCCGGCGCCTCCGTTGCCGACGCCCGTACCGTCATCAACCTCGGCACGGCCATCGGCGAGCCCAACCTCTCCAAAGCCCAGCGTGTCGCCAACGACACCCAGTGCACTTCCTACTCCAAGCCCCACGGTGATTTTGCCTCCGCCGCCGCCCAACGACGGTGTTTTGCCCAACCAAGGCCAGATCGACGCATACCTGCAGTTGAACTCGCAGCGTGAACTTGTCGTCATCCAGATCGCTACTCAGCGGGCCAAGCTTGTTGGTGCTCGCTCACTGATAACCGCGCTCAACGTCGAAGCCGCGTACTCCGGCACGAACGTGCAGCAGACCATCAACGCGATGTCGGTCACCAAGCGCAAGGTCGACAACGTGGCGAGCAAGATCTACCAGCAGGGCGATGGCGGCCTCGGCGCGCTAGCCACTGTGCTTACAGGCGGCCCTGACTCATTCATCCAGCGCTTGAATCAAGTGCAGATGGATCGCACCGCCGCGAACCGAGCCGTCCACAATGCGCAGCAGGCACGGGCCGCAGCAGCACTGGCTGAAGTCAAAGACGCCTCACTGACTACGCGATTCACCGCCGCACGCGCAACTGAAATCAGCGCAATGTCGACGCTCAAGGTGTTGGTTCAGCGATTGGCACTGATCACCACCCAGATGTCGACGCTCGATATCAGTACCCCGCAGCGCTCGGTCGGTGCCGATGGTTGCCCGACAGACAACGTGCCCAACACTCTGCGTGGTGGTGCCGAATTGTTCGGTGCCGCGAAGTTGTGTCAGGTGGCCGTGTCGCAAGCCGCGACCCCACAGGCAGCTCTTGCGATCAAGTGGGCCTTCCTTCACCTCGGAGCCGCATACGCCTGTGGTGGTGCTGGTCGCATGCAGCCGTTCCGTATGGACTGTTCATCGTTCGTCTCACGTGCATACGCAGAGGGCGCCGGACTCAACACCGCCGGGGCCACGTGGGCGCCATCAACCCGCAATATGGTTCCGTGGGATGGCGTCGGACTTGATCCGCACTACGCATACATTGCACCCGCCGATCTACGTGCCGGTGATCTGGTGCTGTACGACAGTTGCCCCCAAGGTGGTTGCCCCTACAAGCACGTTGTGATGTACCTCGGCTCACCCGACGGCGGCAAGACGTTCTGGATGGCGCACACCAACGCCTGCGGAGACGTAGCCAAGGTTGTTCCGTTCTATGGATTCCCAACCACGGGCGAGCCATTCCTCGTGGCCCGACGCGTCGTAGCGCTGCCAGGTGAGGTCGTTCACGTGCCGACGCCCCCAGTCACAGCTGCCGCTGCGATGGCCGCTGCTGCTCTCAAGAAGAATCTGACGAAGAAGCCGTCGGCGTCACCATCCCCATCAGCCTCAGCAAGTCGCTAGCCACATCGGCTGGAGCCATCACCGTCGCGTAACCAATCGCACGACAGTCAGAAACATGACAGATTGGCAACGTGAACATCACGAGGTCGTCCGCCGAGAAGTTGGATCGTGAGGATCCGCTTGCTGCCGCACGCGAGCGCTTCTACATCCCCAATCCTGAAACGATCTATCTCGACGGAAACTCCCTCGGTCGACTTCCCCTCGAAACCCGCGATCGCATCGCTCAGGTCGTCGACAACCAATGGGGAGACCACCTGATCCGGTCGTGGAGTGAGGGATGGATGGAGTTGCCCACATCGATCGGTGATCGGCTCGGCGGCGCTACCCTGGGTGCTCAAAACGGCGAGACGATCGTGTGTGACAACGTCACCGTCAACATCAAGAAAATCATGTACGCGGCCCAACTCATGCGCGCAGATCGACCAGACGTCATTGCTCACCGCGGCGACTTCCCCACCGATCGGTACCTAGCGACGCATCAGACGAATGCTCGCGGCGGGCACGTGCGTTGGATCGAACACGATACGGCGCTCGATCCACGATCCCTTGACGCAGACGACATCACGGCCCTGCTCGACGAGCAGGTTGCCTTCGTCCACCTAAGTGCCGTGGATTACCGTTCGGCCGCAGTCGCGGATCTCGTGGCAATCACCAATGCCGTCCACGATGCAGGTGCGCTGATGATCTGGGATTGCTCGCATGCAGCAGGGGCAATCGAACTTGATCTCCATGCAATCGACGCCGACTTCGCGGTCGGTTGTTCGTACAAGTACCTCAACGGTGGCCCCGGCGCACCAGCATGGATCTGGGTGAATTCACGAAACCACGACGAGTTAGCAACCCCCATCCCCGGCTGGATGGGACATGCGGACGTATTCGCGATGAGTGACGAGTACGTGCCCGCGGCGGGGGTTCGGCAGTTCATGACGGGAACTCCGTCCCCCATCGCGATGGCGGCAGTGGACGCCGGAGTTGGCATCATCGCCGAGTACGGCATGGGCGCAATTCACCGCAAGGCCAAGGAGCTCACCACCTATGCCGTCGACCTCGCAGATGAATTATTCGATGGGCTCGGCGTAACCGTGGCCAGCCCACGATCGGCTGAGCATCGCGGCGCCCACGTGACCCTTCGTCACCCGAACGCACGCGCGCTGGTAGATGAGTTGGTTGCACGCGACGTGATTCCAGATTTTCGCAATCCTGACGGGATCCGAATCGGCCTCTCCCCACTGACCACTCGCTTCGTGGACATCTATGACGGACTGACTGCAATGCACGGCCTCGTGCTATAGCCGACTTCCTGGCCCCAGACCTGGGCATGTACAAGAGGTGGCTGACGTTCCGCAGCAAAACCAGTAGAGTCTGCGTACCGAGTAACCACTCGGTGTCCCTGTCACAACGGATCGTCCGGCACGTTCCTGCCGGTGAAGGGTTGGCTTTGCTATGGCAACAGTCACGTTTGATAAGGCGACTCGGGTGTACCCCGGGTCCACCGTCCCCGCCGTCGACAAGCTCGAGTTGAGCATCGCAGATGGCGAATTCCTCGTCCTGGTTGGTCCGTCCGGCTGCGGAAAGTCCACCAGCCTGCGCATGCTCGCGGGGCTTGAAGACGTCGACGAGGGCAGCATCTTCATTGGTGACCGCGATGTCACCACACTTCCACCCAAAGACCGCGATATCGCGATGGTCTTCCAGAACTACGCCCTCTACCCGCACATGAGTGTGGCCGAAAACATGGGCTTTGCTCTGAAGATCGCCGGTGTCAACAAGGCCGACATCGCAACCCGTGTCGCCGAGGCAGCAAAGCTACTCGACCTTGAGCAGTACCTCGATCGCAAGCCGAAGGCGCTGTCGGGCGGACAGCGTCAGCGTGTCGCGATGGGTCGCGCAATTGTTCGCGAACCACAGGTCTTCCTGATGGACGAACCGCTGTCGAACCTCGACGCAAAGCTTCGTGTTCAAACGCGTACGCAGATTGCGTCACTACAGCGCCGTCTTGGCATCACGACTGTGTACGTCACGCACGACCAGGTCGAGGCCATGACGATGGGCGATCGGGTCGCCGTCATGAAGGATGGAATCCTTCAGCAGTGCGCCTCACCGCGCGAGCTTTACGACAACCCGCGCAACGTGTTTGTGGCCGGCTTCATTGGCTCACCAGCGATGAATCTGCTCACCATCCCACTTTCTGACGGCGGTGCACGCATCGGCGGCAAGATGGGCAATGAGCAACTGATTCCGCTGAGCCGCGAGGTAATCGACGCTGCTGCAGCCGGTGGCAACAAAGAGGTCACCGTCGGCTTCCGCCCTGAAGACCTAAGGATCACAACCGAAGAGGCCGGTTGGGCAGTTCAGGTTGATGTCGTTGAAAGCCTTGGCGCAGACGCGTACGTCTACGGCCACGTCGACCTCACCGACGGCAGCTCACGCGACGTCATCGTCCGCACCGACGGTCGCACGCCGCCGATGAAGGGTGATGTCATTCACGTCGACATCATCCCCGGCCACCAGCACGTGTTTAACGTGTCAACCGGAGACAGCATCACCGCTAAGTAAGTCTGATCAACTGATGGCCGCCCCACCATCGTGGTGGCGGCCATCAGTTGTTTACCGCGCCGAAATGTGGGTGCGAGATCATGACAGCATGAGCTTGCATCTCACCGCTGCGGCCACGGAACCGGATCTGCTGTTCTTACCATGGGAGATTCCACTCGAACAGTGGCCTGCCGACACCCTGGTGGCTCTACCGCGCGGTATTTCTCGACACATCGTCCGCTTCGTCCGTTCAGGCAGGGATGTCTACGCCGTTAAGGAAACTATCGCTCCCATCGCTCAACGCGAGTACGACCTACTTGGCGATCTTGGTAAGCGAGACATTCCATGTGTCAGTCCGGTTGGCATCGTGACAGGCCGAACCACGCCCTCGGGTGACGAATTACCCGCGGCGATTATCACGCGCCATCTTCAATTCTCACTCCCCTACCGAGCACTCTTTTCGACCACTCTTCGTCCAGACACGGCGAACAGACTCGTTGACGCACTTGCAGTTCTCCTCGTCCGACTCCATCTCGCCGGGTTCTACTGGGGTGACTGCTCGCTATCAAACACCCTCTTTCGACGGGACGCAGGATCGTTCGCTGCCTACCTCGTGGACGCTGAGACCGGCGAATTACACGACAGGCTTTCAAACGGACAGCGCGCACATGATCTCATCATCGCTGAGACGAATGTCGGAGGTGAACTGCTTGACGTCGAAGCCGCGGGCCGCCTGCACCCAAGCATCGATCCGTTGAAAATCTCTGCAAACGTCGCTGCACGCTACGGACGGCTTTGGGAAGAGATCACAACCCCCGTCTCGATCGATTACGGCGAGCGGCACGAGTTAGACGCGCGCATGCGTCGACTCAACGACTTGGGCTTCGATGTGGCGGAGTTATCCATCGTGAGTGAGGCGGATGGCTCGCGGATTAATGTCACCCCCAAGGTCGTTGATGTCGGACATCACTCTCGACGACTCTTACGACTAACCGGCTTAGATGCCGAGGAAAATCAGGCACGTCGCCTCCTCAACGACCTTGACGCATTCCGAGCTGCATCAGGCCTCAGCGTTGACGATGAGGAGTTAGCCGCGCATCGGTGGGTTAACGACGTATTCGAGCCCGTTACTGGGCTAGTGCCGCGATCCCTGCGCGGGAAACTTGAGCCCGCACAGATGTTCCATGAGGTGCTCGAACATCGCTGGTTCATGGGCGAAAGGCTCAAACACGATATTCCGATTGCGGCGGCAGCCGAGGATTACGTCTCCACTGTCCTGGTTGAGAAGCCAGACGAACAGGCGGTGCTCGGCCAGCGGCTCGGTACGCCAAGCACCACCTATGGACTACGGTTCGATGCAGTGGATGAGGACGACGATCTGTGAGAGCACGAGAGGACGCATAACGTGTTAGTCATGAGCGCGCAGGACGCTATGCAGACCGCAGACCTACGATCGCTCGTCATCGTGATCGCTGTCGCTGCCCTCGTTCCCATCTTTATTGGATTACTTAACCTGCGGATCGCGGAAGTCGTCTTCCTTCTCGGGTTCGGAATCCTGGTCGGCCCGCACGTTCTTGGCCTCATTCACATCACCCAAACCATTGAGTTGTTCAACGAACTCGGGCTCGGCTTGCTCTTCTTCCTCGCAGGCTACGAACTCGACCCTGCTGCCATACGCGGAGATTCCGGAAAGCTCGCGATCACCGGATGGCTGGCCTCAATCGCGATTTCGTTTGGAATCACATGGTTTCTTTGGCACACGGGATACATTCACGATTTCCTCGGCGTCACGATCGCCTTCTGCAGCACAGCACTCGGCACGCTGCTGCCGATCATTCGTGATCGCGGGCAGCTGCACACCCCATTCGGACGACTGTTCCTCGGGGCTGGCGCGGCAGGAGAGTTTGGCCCCATCTTGGCGATCGCACTGCTCCTAGGTTCCCAATCAACCATCATTGAGGTTGGGCTGCTGTTGCTGTTCGCACTGGTCGCGATCCTGCTCTACTTCGCTCCCGGTTTCTTGGCGACCGAACGGGTGGTCGCAATCGTTGAACGGGGCCACCGCACGAGCTCGCAAACAGCAGTCCGTTGGACCATGCTGCTGGTCTTAGGTCTTCTGTTCATCTCGACCATCCTGGGATTCGATGCCGTACTCGGAGCTTTCGTCGCCGGCCTTATCACTCGTCGCTACGCACCAGAACACCTTGAGAACAAACTCATTCCAAAGATTGAAGCCATCGGATTCGGCTTCTTTATTCCGCTTTTCTTCGTTGTAAGCGGTGCGAATCTCGACGTGCAGTCGATCATCGCAAATCCCATGAGACTTCTACTCTTCTTCGTACTTCTCTTCGTGATTCGAGGGCTGCCGCAGTACGTGCTCTACCGTAGTGCTCTGCCGGTACCCGCCGAGCGAGCTCGATTCTCACTGTACGTCGCCACGGCGTTGCCGATCTTGGTGGCGATCACCAGTCTGGAACTCCGCGACGGCATTATGCTGCCGTCAACTGCCGCAGCTCTCGTGGGCGCAGGCGCTCTTTCGGTCCTCGTGTTTCCGCTACTCGGCGATCGTCTTGCAGCTAAGCAGACGCATTCGACGATGTCGGCTACAGCCGAGTCTGACGGCGTGCCGCGCTAATCGCATAGAGCGCTACACCCGCTGCCACACCAGCATTGAGGGATTCCGTCGTTGACATCATGGGAATTCCGACCGTCACATCGCAGGTCTGAGCAACCAAGCGCGACAGCCCGGCACCCTCACTACCAATCACCAGCACAACGGGCCCCCGCGCCAATTCGGCATCCAGCACGTCGAGTGAATCACCGCCGGCAGCAAGGCCGATCACCATGCAGCCCTCCTTGGCCAAAGCCTGCAATGAGCGATTGAGATTCGTGACCTGCGCAACCGGAACACGAGCCGCCGCACCCGCTGACGTCTTCCACGCAGCCGCCGTCATACCTGCCGCACGACGCTCTTGAATGAGAACTCCATGGGCGCCGAAGGCCGCAGCGCTACGAACGATTGCTCCGAGGTTGCGCGGGTCAGTGACACCATCGAGGGCAACGATAAGCGCGGGCTCAGCTGCGTCGGACGCGAATTCGAGTAGATCCTCTGCATCCGCATAGTTGTACGGGGGAACCGTCAGCGCGACACCTTGGTGGATCGCCCCTTCAGTCAACTTATCGAGTTGAACGCGCGACGCCTCTTTCATGGGAAGGCCGCGTTGCGCTGCGAGAGTAAGGATTTCACGCACACGATCATCAGACTCAAGGAACGTTTGGATGTGGAGCGAGGTACCCGGAACGCGCTCACGCAAGGCCTCGAGCACAGCGTTACGCCCAATAATCATTTCGACGCCGTCCTTGCGAGGACGAACCGTCGTAGGCTTACGTGCGGCCGACCCGCTTGCCGGGGCCGCCTTGGTAGCGGCTTCAGCCTTCTTCGCCGTCGCACGGGCGCGCTTAGCTGCCGGATGCTTCGTGCGCTCCGTCGCCTTCGGTGTGGGGCCTTTGGGCTCTAGACCTTGGCGCCGTTGCCCACCCGAGCCAACGGTCTGGCCCTTCTTGGTACCGGTCTTGCGCATCGCACCTTTGCGTTGGGAATTGCCAGCCATCAGGACTCGTTTCCTAGCGACCAGCGAACGCCGCCTGCAGTGTCATCAACAACAATTCCAGCCTCAGAGAGTTGATCGCGAATGCGATCAGCCGTCGCCCAATCCTTGGCAGCGCGGGCATCTGCCCGAGCCTGAAGCAATCCACCGATAAGTGAATCAACTGCATCGTGCAGTGCAGCATCATCAGAACCGGCAGACACCCATGGATCCGCGTACGGATTCACACCAAGAACATCAAGCATCGCAACGACCGCGTCATGCGCATGAGCAGCCGCAGCGACATCGTTGCGTGCAAGCGCCGCATTACCTTCGCGGACGGTGTCGTGAACGACGGCGAGCGCCTGTGGCACTCCCAGATCGTCATTCATCGCGGCGTCGAAAGCGGCCGGACGAGCTGCTGGCTCTACATCAGGCTCGGCAATGTTCGCCTCAGTTCGTGCTCGTTGCAGGAAGCCCTCGATACGACGGAACGACACCGCGTTTTCCTCAAGAGCATCGAACGAGAACTCAACCATTGATCGATAGTGCGCAGAAACCAAGTAGTAACGCAGTTCGATAGGACGCACTCGACGCGCAACCTCGCGAACAAGAAGTGAGTTGCCAAGCGACTTACTCATCTTCTCGCCACTGGTAGTGACCCACGCGTTATGCAGCCAGAAGTTGGCGAACCCGCGACCAGCTGCCTTCGATTGTGCGATTTCATTTTCGTGGTGCGGGAAGATCAGATCCAATCCACCACCATGGATATCGAACGATGGCCCGAGGTATTTACCTGCCATTGCCGAACACTCCAGGTGCCAACCCGGACGACCCGCGCCCCACGGAGTTGGCCATGATGGCTCACCAGGCTTGGTCGATTTCCATAATGCGAAGTCGCGCGGATCACGCTTACGTGAATCGCCGGCAGAATCCCCGGCGGCCTGCATGTCATCGGGACGCTGACCGGAAAGTGCACCGTACTCAGAGAACGAACGCACGTCGAAATAGACATCGCCATCAACATCGTAGGCATGCCCGGCGTCGATGAGCTCCTGCATGAGCTCGATCATCTCTGTCACATGCCCAGT
>CANGPO010000053.1 GCA_947455705.1 Actinomycetota bacterium
CCCCCCCCGACCCACTTCGTTCACTTTTCTGACCTTTTCAAAGGTCAGCGCGTTACTACGCGGTGATTGGCCAGCCCTTAAGGGTGGTTTCCGCGTTGTCCTTGATCTGCTCGATGGTCATATCGAGCAGGTTGACGTCACCGGTAGCCGGATCAATCTTCAGTTCCTTACCAATGGCTGAGATATCAGCCGGAATGGTGATTCCCGCACCGCTGAACACAGCATTGTTGACACCCACACGGGTGCCATCAGACTGCTGGAGTGCCTGCAGGATCACCTGTACTGCTGCAACACCGTAAAGGGCGTAGGACGTGGCCGGATCGGCTCCGTACTTTGCCTTGTAAGCATCGAGCAGCTTGGCCGCAGCGCCACCCTGCTTGCGCAGGTCATCGTTGGTCAAACCTGGGAAAGACAGGTACATGCCCTGGCCTTCTGGCAGCTTGTTCAACTCGGGGTAGCCGGTGAAGCCGTCAGGCCCCATCAGCGCAACCGCGGTGTTGTCACCGAGAACGGCAACCTTGTCCTTGATGAGCTGTCCACCGTTGTTGTCGAAGATACCCGCGAGGTAGACGCAGTCAGCGCCAAGACCCTTGATCTTCTGGAACAGTGCGGTGTAGTTCGGCTGCTTGGCATCCCATGCTTCGTTACCGATGATCTCAATGCCATCCTTTGGCGCCTCGGCGGCAAAGGACTGAGCAACACCGAGGCCGTAGGTCTCGTTGTCGTTCAGAATGAAGCACTTCTTGACCATGAGGTCCTTAGCCATGAACTGCGCGGCCGCGCGGCCCTGGTTGTCGTCAGTGGTGACAACGCGAGCGTAGTTGCGCTTACCGGTTGGGTAGTACTTCGCAGGCTCGCCTGGATCCCACGTCTTGGTGAGACCTGGGTTGGTGTTGGCCTGCGAGACCATGAGCATCGGGCCATTGGGATCCTGGTTCAGGATCGGCACGATGATCTTGGCACAGCCTGAGTTGTAAGTACCCATGACTGCAATCTCGTTGGCGTTGGCAACGTGATCAGTGGCGTTCTTCGTGCACTGGCCCTGATCCCACTTACCGGCCGCTGCAGTCGAATCGTCGTACTGCTTGAGCTCGATGGTGTAGTCGCCGACCTTGTTGCCGATCTGGTCGAGGTACAGCTGGATCGCCTGGTTGGTGGCGTCAGATGAATCCTTCGACGAGCCCTGCAACGGAAGGTCCGAACCAATAACGACGGTCTTGCCGGCTGGTGCACTGCTGCTACCGCCGCCGCCGCCGCTGCTGCTGCCACAGGCAGCGAGTGCGAGTGCGCCAGTAATAGCGACTGCACCGATCTTAATGGAGTTACGCATAACCCGTCCTTGCGTGGAGAGACCCCCGGGAGACCGGGACTGGACAGGAAGAAATTACCAGCCTTTGTGTTAAAAGTGGTCGCAACTAGACGTAGATTGTGTTTCGGATTGGTGACATTTCTTTTGAGGCGTCCCAGATAGGGCCGCGTTCACAGGCCCGGCGTCAGGAATGTCGGACAATCCGGCCGACGTTTGTTTCGGTGATGTCTAACCCGCGGGGTAATAGTTGGCCCTGGTCACTCACTGGGAGCTGGGGAGGCTTCGGCAATGACAACGTCAGCCACCTCGCGCATGGATAGCCGACGGTCCATGGCTGATTTCTGCAGCCATCGGAACGCGTCAGCCTCCGACAATCCGTAAACCTTTTGAAGCAATGCCTTTGCGCGATCAACCTTCTTACGCGTCTCTAAGCGCTCCCCCAGATCAGCCACCTCATGAGTGAGGGTGACGAATTGGTTGTAACGCGCCACTGCAACGTCAATGGCGGGCGCTAGATCAACCTGGTTAAACGGCTTCACCAAATACGCCATGACACCGGCGGCCGTAGCCCGATCCACCAGTTCTCGTTGGCTAAATGCGGTGAGCATGACGACCGGCGCGATCTGCTGTTCGGCGATGCGCTCGGCCGCGGTAATGCCATCTAAAACTGGCATCTTGACGTCCATCATCACAACATCGGGTCGCAGCTGTTCGGCCAAGCGAATGGCCGACTCGCCATCAGCGGCTTCGCCGATGACCTCATAACCGAGGTCAGAAAGCATCTCAACTAGGTCCATTCGTATCAGTGCCTCGTCTTCGGCAACAAGGACACGAATGGGCGCTTTGGCAGCTTCAGGGGAATCCACGATCACTAGCCTATTGGTTACACGCTAGGCTTGCCGTCGCACGCCCCGATAGCCCAACCGGCAGAGGCAATGGTCTCAAACACCATCCAGTGTGGGTTCGAATCCCACTCGGGGCACGCGTTCGATTTACGTCCTCGGCGTCATACGTGGACTATTCGAGTCCGCCGCTTCGCTCATTGACATCTGCAATGCGCGCGAGCAATCCGTTGACGAAGGATCCGGACTCGTCCGTGCTGAGCAATTTGGCCAAGTCGACGGCCTCACTGATCGCCACTCCGACTGGCACCTGCGGATTCCAGATCAATTCGTACACCCCGATGCGCACGATGTTGCGATCGACAGCTGGCATGCGATCGATCGTCCAACCTTGTGAATACGTGCTGATCAGGTCGTCGATGTGATCGAGGTTCTCAAAGACACCGTCCACGATTTCACTCGTGTACGGGTTCAGCGGAGCCTGGAGCGTGTCTTCTGTTGCTGCGAGGGTTTCCCGAGGGTCAGCACCCTTGATATCGGCCTCGTAGAGGGCGTCCAGCGCCCGTTTACGTGCCTTAGTTCGAGCAGACACGATTAGTTGATACGCCCGAGGTACGAGCCATCACGCGTATCGACCTTCACTCGGGTGTTGTTTTCGATGAAGAGCGGCACCTGGATCTCCGCACCGGTCTCGAGGGTGGCGGGCTTGGTGCCACCAGTGGATCGATCCCCTTGCAGACCTGGCTCGGTGTAGGTGATGACCAATTCGACTGAGGCGGGCAGTTCGACATACAGCGGCGCGCCATCGTGCGTGGCGACAAGCGCGTTCTGATTTTCCAACAGGTACTTGGCGTTATCGCCGACTACGGAGTCAGGGATCGAGATCTGGTCGTACGTCGACGTGTCCATGAAGATCCACCCGTCGCCATCACGGTATAGATACTGCATGTCACGCTTATCTACGTTGGCCGTTTCAACCTTGACCCCAGCGTTGAAGGTCTTGTCGACAACCTTGCCTGACAGAACTGCTTTGAGCTTGGTGCGAACGAAAGCTGGCCCCTTGCCTGGCTTCACGTGCTGAAACTCAACCACCTGCCACAACTGGCCGTCGATATTGAGCACTAGGCCATTCTTAAGGTCATTCGTCGTTGCCACGGAATATCTCCAGATCGCAGGTGAGTTTTGGAACGGTTACAAGCCTAGGACAAGCAGTTCACGAGTTGTGTTTGTGAGCGACACAGGTTTGTCAGCCCCGACGAGCAGGGTGTCCTCGATGCGAACCCCTCCACGGCCGGGCAAGTAAACACCCGGTTCAACGGTCACTGGCGTACCAACAGACAAGATACCGGTCGACGTGGCGCCAAGAAACGGGACCTCGTGAATGTCGAGCCCGACTCCATGGCCAAGACCGTGACCGAAGTAGTCACCGTAACCAGCGTCGGCAATAACCGAGCGGGCCGCGGCATCAACGACGCGGGCAGGGACGCCCGGTCCAAGTGCGGCGATACCGGCTCTCTGCGCCATGGAAACCAGTTCAAAGATCTCCAATTGCCACGTCTGCGGGGCTGCCCCCACCACGAAGGTGCGCGTCTCGTCGGCGTGATAACCACTAACAAGGGCTCCGAAGTCAATCTTAAGGAAGTCTCCACAGGCCAATGGCCGATCGGTCGGCGTGTGGTGCGGAATCGCCGAATTCGCGCCACCAGCAACGATCGATTCGAACGAGTCGGCCTGCGCGCCTTCCTCCAACATGAGCCAGGATAATCGTCTAGCGATATCCCTCTCCGTCTGACCGAGCTGGATCTCAGGAAGTAGACGAGCAAGTGCGGCATCACTGACCTGACATGCGCGTGCGATGAGCGCACGTTCGGCGTCGTCCTTTTCAGCCCGCAATGTTTCCACGAGGTCAAGAGTTGCGACGGTCAATGATGAGGCGACTTTTGAGTGGAGATCTTTGAGGGCTCTGACGGTCACGTGTGTCGATTCAAATCCAACCTGACCGTCCTCATGGTCTGCACACCAGAGCATGGACGTTTCGAGAACCGTTGTGGTGGAGGCAATCATCGCCAGTGACGCACACTCGGTCTCGGCTTGGGTGTAGTAGCGAAAATCCGTTGTCAGTCGATCGCGGGATGGATCCGATCCAACGACTACAGCGCCATTGCTGCCCGTAAAACCACTCAGGTAGCGCACATTGGATGGTGTGGTGACGACAAGTGCTGACACTCCAACATCAGTCAGGGCAGCGCGCAGCCGATGTCGTCGCGCACCGTAATCGATGTTCGGTAGTGCATTCATCAGGACGGCATCTCAGCGATCGCGCGTAACGCGAGAAGGTACGAGTTGAGGCCGAAACCTGCGATCGTGCCCGAGGCAACAGCCGCCACCACCGACGTGTGGCGGAAGTCCTCACGCGATGCAGGATTCGTGAGGTGAACCTCGATGAGAGGCGCAGTTCGCAATGCGCATGCATCACGCACTGCATATGAGTAGTGGGTGAAAGCAGCCGGATTCAAAACCACGGGATTCGAATTGGTTGCTGCTTCGTGCAGCCAGTGGATCAATTCGGCTTCGTCATCGGTCTGTCGAACGTCCACGTCAAGACTTAGCGCTAGACCCTCTGACTCGCAGGCCGCACGAAGGTCATCGAACGTCGCGTGACCGTAAACATCGGGCTCGCGCGTACCCAGCCTCGAGAGATTGGGGCCGTTGAGTACCAGCACTTTGGTCATGAGACGCCCTTTCCTAATGCACTGTATGCAAAAGCTAACTGCTCGTTCGTTGGCCCAGCCAGAATCACTGGCCGGCCGATGTCTTCCAGCACAACGAATCGCAAGAGATCACCGCGACTCTTCTTATCGATCTTCATCACGTCCATCAAACGATCTAAAGCAGCCCCTGCATAGCTGGTCGGCAGGCCGACACTGCGCAGAATCTCGTAGTGCAGCGCGACGACATCCGATGGAAGAAGGCCGCTCGCCTGGGCGAGATGCGCCTCGAACACGATGCCCACGGCAACCGCATCCCCATGACGCCAGCGGTAATTCTCCACCTGCTCGATAGCGTGAGCGAAGGTGTGACCGTAGTTGAGAACTTCGCGACCAATCCCCGACGATGAGTTCTCGCGCAAATCTGCGGCGACCACACCAGCCTTCACGGCGATTGCCCGCTCGATGAGTTCGGTCAGCACCTGGGACGCGGGATCAACCGCTCCGCGCGGGTCGCGCGTAATGAGGTCCAAAATCACCGGATCGGACGTGAACCCTACTTTGATCACTTCAGCTAAGCCTGCAGCCAGATCTTGTGCTGGCAAGGTCGTGAGGAACTCGAGGTCGCAGAAGACGCCAGCAGGCTCATGGAACGAACCAACAAGATTCTTACCTTCGGACGTGTTGATGCCGGTCTTGCCACCCACGGCGGCATCAACCATCGCCAACAACGTCGTAGGCACATGAATCACCGGTACGCCTCGAAGCCACGTCGCCGCGACGAACCCGGCGAGATCAGTTGTGGCACCACCGCCGACGCCGACGACAGCATCGGAACGGGTGAAGCCGGCGCGACCCAAAGCCGACCAACATTCAGCAGCCACCTCGGCGGTTTTTGCCGCTTCACCGTCCGGTACTGGAAGGTACGTCACCAAAAACCCGGACTCGACAAGTGCGGCCCCTATCGCGGTGGCAGACTCCCCCATCGTTGGCGGGTGAATAACGGCAACTCGCCGAGTACCCAAAGCCAACGCCTGGCGAACCGCTCCGTGCAGATTGCGCCCGATCACGACGTCATAAGGTCGCTCACCTGCCACGCGGATAGTGGTTACGTCACCGGAACTATTCATCATGGCCAGCCGCCAACCATTCGACGATCTCGTCAACCACTGCCTGCGGATCACGGGTGTCTGTATCGATCGTGGTGGATGCAACCTCGTTGTACAGCGGACCGCGCTCCGTCAACAGAGCGGCGAGTCGACCACGGACATTGCCAAGTAAAACCGGGCGCGGAACGTCGAGGCCAACGCGTTTGGCACCCTGTGCTGCTGATACGTGCAACCAGACAGTGGGCTGTTCTTTGAGTAACGAGCGAGTGTCAGCATCTAAGACCGCGCCACCACCAAGTGACAGCACCCCATCATGCTCGGCCACGGCCGTTGCAACGGCCGCCTTCTCCAAAGCGCGGAATACTGGCTCGCCCGAGTCGACGAAGATGTCGGAAATACTGCGCCCTTCGGCGTTTTCTATGTCTCGGTCAGTATCACGAAACGCCACGCCCAATCGTTCGGACAGAAGTTCGCCAACTGTTGTCTTCCCTGACCCTGGGACGCCGACGAGGACGATACGCGGTGACATGCCTCTACGAGACCACAAGTGCGGCGAGATACGCCTGTGCATTTCGGCGGGTCTCACTTACCGAGTCGCCACCAAATTTCTCGAGCACGGCGTCAGCCAATACCAGAGCAACCATCGCCTCTGCGACAACACCCGCTGCAGGAACCGCACACACGTCGGAACGTTGATTGATGGCCTGAGCTGGTTCACCGGTGGCAACGTCGATGGTCCTCAACGCGCGCGGAATCGTTGAAATGGGCTTCATCGCCGCTCGAACCCGCAGCACTTCTCCGGTTGTCATACCACCTTCAGTGCCACCGCTATGACCGGTCACCCGAATCACATGACCGGTGGCATCAGTCTCGATCTCATCCTGCGCCAAAGACCCACGTGTTCTCGCCAAGCCAAAGCCATCACCAAGTTCAACACCCTTGATGGCTTGGATTCCCATCAACGAAGCGGCAAGACGAGCATCGAGTCGGCGGTCCCAATGAACGTGGCTACCCAAACCGGGAGGTAGGCCGTACGCAAGGACCTCGACCACGCCACCCAGCGTGTCACCGTCCTTATGCGCGGCTTCGACCTCGGCCTGCATGCGTTGACTCGCCGCCGCATCAAAACATCGAGCTGGATCTGCATCGATGTAGTCAAGATCCTGAGGTTTCGGAAGGGTTGTCGACGTGTTGGCTGCCGCTCCGAGCTCGACGACATGGGATAGCACCTCAACGTTCACCGTCTGACGCAGGAAGGCTTTCGCTACCGCACCAAGTGCCACTCGGGCCGCCGTCTCGCGCGCTGAGGCTCGCTCCAGAATCGGCCGGGCGTCATCAAATCCATACTTCTGCATACCAGCGAGGTCAGCGTGCCCAGGGCGGGGCCGCGTCAATGGTGCATTGCGCGCGAGTCCGGCGAGTTCCTCATCGGAGACGGGATCGGCAGACATCACGACATCCCACTTCGGCCACTCGCTATTGGCGACCTCAATGGCCACCGGTCCACCCTGGGTGCGGCCGTGCCGAACGCCACCGGTGATCGTGACGACGTCCTGCTCGAACTTCATGCGAGCGCCTCGTCCGATCCCCAGACGACGGCGTGCCAAGTCCCGATCAATGTCGGGAGTCGATACCTCTACCCCAGCGGGCACACCCTCAACGATCGCAACAAGGGCAGGCCCGTGTGATTCACCTGCCGTCAGCCATCGCAACATGGGTCAATCTTTCCATGCCCGGGCTGATCTGCGCGGTTAGCCCCGCACACGAATGGCCCAAAGCCATATCGGTCCATGAAACCGACATGGCATTGATACCTAAGGAGTCACCGAAACAGGTGCTGCCAGGCACACGGGTGTGCTCTGCGATCCATAGAGAATTCCGACGCATTGGGCATTGAACACGCTGTACACGCTGAAGCTTTGCGCGAAGGTCTTGCCGACCCCCGTCGCATACTTCTTGCCATCAACATCCACCACGACGGTCTGCGCAACGGGATCAATGGCGCTCACAGTGAGAGTAACCGACGAGGCTGGCGCAGCCGTTGGCGTTGCTACGGCAACGACGGCGGGAGCCGAGGGATCCGAGGTGGTTCCACTGCTCGCGGTTGATCCGGTTGTATCGGCGACAGCCACGGCCGTTTCGACCGCTCCGGGCTTCAACGCCTTGAAAGGATCTCGCGTTCCCACTTTCGCCACTGCAGAAACTGCAGGCTTGGGGGAACTTACGACCGCGCCGGCTGAAGGGGCAGCGCTCGACGTAGGCGTTGACAGTCTGAACTGCGAATCGTCCGTGGGCGCAGAGTTACCGAACATGAAATAGAGCCCAGCGCCAAGTCCCAAGAGGGCCGCCACACCACCAGCGGCGTATAGGCGCCGCCGCGATGAGCCGGTCGACGACGATTCGTCCTCGACGTCCTGCACCTGGGCGGGCGTGTACGTATCTGTCATTGACATGCTGACCCCTAGTTTGCTGCTGCGATCGCGGTGCCGGAGATTTGGTTGCGCAACGATGCGATGGGATCGGCCGCGCTACCAGCGTTCGCCATGAAGGTTCGCCCCGTCAACGTCGCTTTGAGTGCCTTCGAACTTGACGCGTCTGACGCTGTGTCGCCACGAGTTATGTCTACGTCTGTTAACAGAATCGAACGATTGAGATTCTCGATGTCCGTCAAGAAGGTGCGCACGTGGGCAAAGTTGCCGGTGATCTGGATCGTCAACGGGATTTCATTGACTTGACCGGCGCCGGACAGGCTTGACGCGCCGGATGCGGAGCCTTGATTCGGTACCGCCACCAATTGCGTGGGCTGCTGCGGTGTCACTCCAACCAAGATGACTCCCGCGGCTTTGGCCTGATTGGAGATGTCACGAAGAAGTGCAGACATGCTCGGCGTTGATGGCAGGTGGGAGCGCGTAGCTGCGACCTCCTTCTGCAAGGCAGGCAGATTCTTCGAATCGACCTTCAGCTTTGCAATCTGCAACTGCAGGGTCTGCACGTTCGACGCCTTTGCATCCGCCGTCGCCTGAATCTCAGCTGCTGTCCCCTGCTGCGGACTGACCAGCAAGAACCAACCAGCAACGAGCACCATGAGACCAGCCAAACCCGCTCCCAGATACCACGCGGTGGCGCCCTGTAACTTCTTCATGTCACGAACCAGCTTTCACGGTGAATCGATGAGAGAGCGCTTGCTCGTTGATGGTCACGGTGGCAGAGAAGGTGAGTCCCTGCGCAGCACCAGATCCGCCAGCAGCGTTGTTGACCTGAATGTTGTTCGGATACGGATCGAGCATCGTGTGCTGCTTCGACACCACGTCCAGGAAGGACGCGACCGCCGCGTAGTTGGACGCCTCACCCGAGTACGTGATGAGACCAATTCCGGAATTTCCAAGAACGCTCGTGGGCGAGACGATCGGGGGCACGGATATTGCGGGCGGAGCCGCCGATGTGCCTCCCGTGTTACCCGCCGCAGCTGCGGCTGCTTGGGCGTCTGCCTTCTGTTTCGCTTGTGCAATAAGGTCTGTGACCGCCGCCTTGATCGTCGGCGAGATGCCGTCAATAGAGCCCTTGAACTCTGTCAACGACGTACCAGCGGGCATCGTGAGTGACACGTCGTTGATTAACGACGACCAGCGCACCTCGCCACCCATAGCGAGATCCAACTGCTTTTGAGCATTCACGACGTCGGCACTCGCGTTCTTGAAGTCTTTGAACCCATCAAGTTGAGCATTCAGTGTGGCGACCTGTGCGGTGGCAGTGTCGAGCTGCGCCTGAGCGGCAGTCACTTGCCCCTGAGACATCACGTACAAACCCGCGACGGCCATAAGCGACACAAGTATCGAAGCAACCACTGAAAACTTTGCTGTCCTGAGTTTGCCCTCTTGGGCAATGGACGCGGGCACAAGATTCACGTGTGGAAATGCTGCGGCGTTTGCATTCGGGATGGCCGCCAGCGGCACTACCGCAGGCGCTGCATGGCTATGAACCTCTGATTTTCGGCCGAGCTTCATGACGCTGCCCCCATGGCGAGTCCAACTGGTACTGCGGCAAGTGGCTCTACGAATCGGACCTGCTCGGGCGCTAATCCGGTTTTACCGATGGTCAATTGCGCGAACGACCTGCCGTACTCCACCTGCGAGCGAACGGCAGTTGCCAACTTCTGAGCAAGACCTTGTGATAGCGAACCACCACCAGACAGCACTAGTCGTGACAGCGGCCTGCTTGCACTCGTTGCCAAGTAGTAGTCGATCGATCCACGCACTTCGTCAACGAATTCGGTCAAGGCTGCGTCCACGATGCGACGTGCGTCCGCCCCTGCGTCTGAGGTAAGGAATTGCGGGTCACGCTTCATGCGTTCTGCCTCGGTGATCGGGATACCAAGCCGATCGACGATCGCTGTCGTCACATCGTCTCCACCGAGTAGGAGGATGCGCACGAACTTGGGCACCCCCGCCTCGTGAACGACGATGTTTGTCACCCGTGACCCAATGTCGACCACAGCCTCGGGCCCAAATTGGGAAAGCGGATCTGTCGTCCCAGCGGAACGAAGAAGTGCGAATGGGGTGAGATCGACCGTCGTCGCCTTCAGGCCCGCTTTTTGCGCTGCCCGAATCGCACCAAGCACCATGTCTTGACTCGCCGCAACAAGCAGCCCGCGAATCTGACGATTTCCGTCGCTCATGATCTCGTCGAGTGGGACGAAATCTAATACTGCTTCTTCGATTGGCATCGGCACTAAGTCAGCTACCTGGAACGGCAGCGAATTCTTCAAGTCCTGCGCCGGCATCCACGGAACGTCCACCATGCGAACGAACACACGCTGGTTCGATACACCGATGACGACGTCCTTCTTCGAGAACTTCGTGCTGGCCCACAACTGCTTGATCGCCTGACCAACGGCGTCAGGATCTGCCACCTCACCGTCCCGGACGGCACCGACGGGTAACGGCACTTGACCAAAGCGATCGAGTACTGCATTCCCCTTGGTTATCGTCACCTGAGCTGCTCGAACACTCGATGTACCGATGTCCAAGCCGATGGCGGTCCGACCAGCCATTACCCCCACCTTTCTCACACCACCGCGTCTGGTGGCACCTCACTGATGTAATCGGCGAGGTTTAAGGGCGTCTTGAGCACTGGGAGAGGTAGGTTTCGCAGCATTGCGTCGCTGGTGACGCACCCTGCGAGGTAGCGCTGGGACAGGGCTACGCCAACCCAACGAGGCCGGCATACCAGTTCAGAATCGCCGGCCCACACCACAGGCCGATGAATGCCCCCGCGATCATGAACGGACCAAATGGAATCGCCGTCTTACGTCCGCCACGCCGCACGATCATGAGGGCGATGCCAACGACGGCACCCAGCAAGAAAGCCGCGAAGAGACCCACTGCCACAGACGCCCAGCCCACCCAGCCCAAGTAAATACCCAGAACACCTGCCAGTTTCACGTCACCAAAACCCATCCCCGCGGGATAAATCAAGGCAAGGACGAAATAGATCGCGAATGCGATCGCGCCGCTGACAACTGCTCGGCCCAAGTCGGGTAGTCGCTGATCAACGATCGCGGCAACACCCAAAAGGACGATGGCTACGCCATAGGACGGTAGGACGATTGAATTGGGAAGCCGTCGAGTGTCGAGGTCGATCATGGCCAGTGCTAAACCCACAGCGGCGAGGTAGAGGAACGCGGGCAAATCCCACGACAGGCCCAGCCACCATCCAACGCATCCGAAAAGTACCGCAGTCGCCGTTTCAATCAGCGGATACCGTGCGGAAATGTGGGCGCCGCAGGTGCGACACTTGGCACGCAAAATCAACCATGAGACAACTGGCACGTTGTCCCACGAGCTGAGTTGGGTACCGCAGAACGGGCACTTAGACCGGGGCGAAACAACAGATTCACCGGCTGGAACGCGATAAATCACAACGTTCAGGAACGAGCCAACAAACAACCCGAGGAACGCGCAGAAACCAGCCACGATCATCGTGTCAACGTGAGCGTCACCAGTCATTACACGACAGTCTAACCGGGACTTTTACCCTGAGTTGGTCCGTCAACACGTACCTCAACTGGTGTAGGCGGGTGACGGCTCAGACCACAGACTTGGCTGATACGCGGACTGAACCGGATCAAGGAATTTCGGCGGGGACGCATAACGCAGACGTGAGTCATACACGTAGTTCTTAGCAAAGCCAGACGAACCCGATCCAACAATTCCGCGATACCTCTGAGCAATGGCACCCGTGACGTTCAACGTTCCAAGGCTGTTACCCCAGCGATAGTTCTCGACTCGGAACGAGTGATTGACCGACAGAATCGCGGCGTTTATGCGCGTATTCGTGAAGGCGCTTGCTTTACCCGTTGGGGTGAGGTTCGTACCGGAGTTGCACTCGGCACCGTTGTAGGAGTTGCATTGAACGGGGTGATACACCTCGACGTAGTTATTTGCCATGAGCCCCAGAAGGTCTGTACCGCTGGAACCACCTGCATAGTCGATGTGCCAGGTCACAACGATGTTGTTTTCAGCAGCGACACTGAGCTGTCCCTTGAGCGTTCCTTCGATAAACACATCACCGTTTTTGCAAGCGAACGCGCCGATGTCATTGGTCTGGGGATAGCCAAGTGGGTTACCTGCACCGGAGTTCTTACAGGCAGTGGTTGGAGTCGCGTTGGTGTACGCATCCGCAACGGCCGGCACGTTCTGCACGTAGATGACCCCGTTGGCCGGAAGCGAGACGTTATTACCAACACCGCAATATGCCGCGCCACCGTTCTTCGTCCACGGGCTCTGTACGTTCATCGTTCCGGTGGAATTCATAACGATGGACGTTGGGCCGGTGTACAAACAACCGACCGGGCTGGTCTTGGTCGGGTCAACTTCGTTGCGAATGGCGCTGTTGCTTGGCGGCATGGTGAGTAGCGATGCGTACTTCGGATCGCCCGATGTCGAGAAGATCGGATTACCAGTGCAGCTGGTATCGCGCATGTAGCGAACACCGGCGTTACCTGACCACGAGGTTGACGTGGCTCCCTGAAACTTCGGCGAACCACATGTGTAGAACGAGTCGTTACTGTGCAACGGACCATTGATGACGTCGGTGACGCCGCTCTGACCAATGAATCGGATTGACGTGCACCCCGTGCTCACACCGTTAATCTTGTCGATTCGACCCTCATACGAGTGCTTGTGACACTTCGGCTCTGCCTGGGTCGCGGTGTAGCTATCCCCCACCACCGTTTCGTATGCGGCCGGATCCTTGGTGTCGTAGTCAGTGAAATACAGATAGTCGATGAAACCTCGTCTTCTCACCTGCACTTCTACGGTACGAATCCGGCTGCCCACTTTGCCTGACGAGCGAAGTTTGAGAATGCCCTGCGTCGTGAACGATGAGTTGTCGACGTCATAACGGAAATAGCCTCGGGTCGTCGTGCCCGGTATACCTGTCCAACCCGAAAAGGCAGGGTTGGCAAGGGTTCCGGTCGGCAACGCCAACGTTGAAGTTGCCGAATACGAACTTGCTGGGTTGCCATATCGCCAATAGGTGCCATCAGTATTCAAGTGCGAGATGTAGTCATCCACTCCGGCCTGCGCAGCGGCAAACGCACTGTTCCAATCCTGATCTCCGCGTACCTGCTGCACCTGCTTGACGGCAAATCCGGTGGCCGTGAACATGAGGATGGACAGGAACATACCCAGACCAAGAACCGTGACTAGGGCCATTCCAGAGTCCTTGCCCGCGTTCGTGACGCGGGCGCGAATGGCGATCAGTATCCCGTTCATCGCTTCGCAATCCCTTGGTTAGGCATAGTGACGGTGTTGGCCAGAGTGACCGGGCCACCACCCTTCGCTGGGTCCGAATCGATCGTGAGGTTGATAGCAACGCCATGGACAAGCGAAAGATCGGCCACATTGGTTGACGTCTGGTTCGCGATGGGGACTCCGTCGGTATCGAGGAAGGTGAACAACGCAGCAGCTGACGTCGGAATCTGACGAGCCACCACCTCAGTACGCGCGGTTGAACTAAACGTCCAATAGGGCGAACTGGACGCCACACCCGCGTACCAACTCTCCACGAGTTGGCGATTGCCGTCGATTGAATACGTGACCTTCGCAGGAACCGTTCCCAGCGATGCGTACACCGTGAGCTTGTTAGGGCTCATTTCAACAAGTGGCGGCAAGTCTGCCGAACCGTTCTGCTGAATCGACATACCCGAGCGAACTGTTTTAGCCAATCGGTTCATGCCGATACGCGCGATATCGAGACTGTCTGAGTTAGCCTGGCTATGAGTGAGGGTTTGAGTCACTGACACAACGCTCGCAAACATGATGGTTCCGACAATCCCCATCAGCAGCAGAGTCACCATCATTTCAATGAGTGTCAGGCCTCGGTCTAGTCCGCCTGGATGACGAAGTCGACGCCGAATTCGGCCAACTGCGCCCCTCACTGGACCCTCACCTCGACGTAGATCTCACTGGACGTGGGGTGAAAGGTTGGGGTCACTGCCGTAGTAAGCATGCGACCGGGCACAGTCACGTCCCAGGTACCCCATGGAATCGACGTTAATGATTGGCCACTGGAATCACTAGCGGCCAATGTGAACGCCTCGGGGTAGTCGCACGGCGCAGTGCCTGCATGCGTGAGGAGCGGAGAAACCCCAGACACCGGTGCCCCTGCGGCTGTCAGCACGACGACACGGACCTTGGCCATTTGAGGAGTGACCGTGGGTGGATTGGTGGCCGAGGCCAGAATCGATGCGCCTCGAATTGATGCCGGGTGATACGGGCCGACCGCATTCTTCCCTTCGGGATCCGCATCCATACAGCTTCCGGCCCACACCGCATACCCACTGGGGAATGGGAACGAATTGGAAATCGTTCTCGTGGTACCTGAGCCAGCAACGGACTGAGTTCCGTCGGGCAGCAGAGATGGGTTTCCGATACCGATCGGTACAGTCAACGGTGCGGGATAGGTCGCGTCACCCAGGACAACGTTGAAACTACCCTGCTTGTCGTAGTCGAAGATGACGGGTGTGGTTGCGCCAGCACTCACTGAAGCGGGTACCGAGGGTTGATTCGCCCCGCTGGACGCGACATAGCCAGACGCGTTGGCGGTGGCCGTGTATGAGGCGGCCGGCAGGCTATCGAAGAAGGCGCAACCATCGGGATCTGTGAACTGGGCAAGGTTCGTACTTCCGCCCACGAGGGTCACCATGATGCCTTCGACCGGAGCACCCAGTGCGTTGACGACCTTTGCGCCAACATTGCCCAGGGTTGGATCGAAGCTGCTCACGTTGGGCGCAAGCAGGGTCTGGGCACGTACCGCGTCCGTTGTAGCAGGCATGGTCGGCCATGTCACCTTGATGCTGATTTTCTTGTACTTGATGAACGACGATGCTGACCCGTCACAGGGTGACGCGGAACCGGTCGACAGGTACGACGTGACAGTACGCAGAATGGTGAAGTCCAGACCATTAACGTTCTGGGTGGTCGTGGTCCCGAGGAGTGACGAATACGTTGTCGTCGCGCGCGCCTGATCTATGGCAGCTGATGCGAGGTTGGTAGCCACTTCGCGATTCTTGGAGTCGCCCGATACCCACAGGGCCCTGACGAGGCCATTCGCGATGCCGGTCATGATCACGACAGCGACTGTTAGGGCAACGACCAGTTCTACAAGTGAGACGCCATCATCGCGATGAAGGCGAATGGACAGCTGCGACGGCCGACTAACTCGGCCGCTCCCCCGTCCAACGCAATTCATTTCGCTCCTCCGTGTCAACACCTGATATGTGCTTCGGCGCCTCGACACCTGTTCTTGAGGTTCACGACCTCTCGATGTCGGCCATCGCGCCACCTGAGCACTAGGGGCAGGTTCCGGAGACTGGGAACCCAGTTGCCTTGTCGTGCTCCCAGGTCTCGGTTAACCCGAGAGAGGCGTTGTTTGCCTGAAGACAGTAGCTAGATGACGTGATGCGCTTGATGGTGACGGTGTCCTCTGGGCTCCCGGCGTAGTCGACGAGCGTGCGAATTGGGTTGGTCGACGACGTCCAAAGAATCTCGCCTCCCGCAAGGGCTGCGTGCTGCGTGTAATCGCCACCGGAGGCTACAGACGCCGACTCGATGGCCGACGCCGCATTACGCAAGTCTTCACGCAACTGCGTCCGATATGCAGATTGTCGATGCTGAATGAAGGTTGGAATCGCAATCCCTGCGAGTACCCCGACGATCAACATGACCACTAACAGCTCGACCAAGGTGAACCCTGCATCACGCTGGCGCTGGTCCATCGCCCACACCTCTCCGAATCATCGTTGCAGCAACTCTCGACATGAGGAATAGCGAAGGGACACCCGCCAGATGTGGCGAGTGTCCCTTCGACTAAGAACTACTAGCAGCCGGTTGGCGCAGTGGTCGAACCGTCGACCGGTACGCCGTCAGCCTTGCTGAAGTACCAGGTCTCGCCGGACAGATTTGAGTTGACACCCTTGACGCAGTAGCCGTTCGTGACTGACTTTGCGGTGATGGTGTTACCTGATGACGACGTGTAGGTCATCGCCGTAGGTAGTGTTGCGTAGGTCGTGGTCAGGCCAATGGCCGTGTAGTCACCGTTCTTGTCCACAGCAGACGACTCAACAGCCGTCGCGGCGTTCTTAAGGTCAGCCTTCAGCTGGGTACGGTAACCATTCTTGCGCTGATTCAAGAACGTTGGGATCGCGATTGCCGCGAGGATGCCGATAATGATCATCACGACAAGAAGTTCGATCAGGGTGAAGCCCTGCTCTGAGTTCTGCGTGGCCTTACGAATGCGAGCGAGCATTGCCCTGTCTCCTTCACTGATGACCGGTTTCGTTGCCATGAGAGGTGCCTCCCCCGCGGGAGCCTCACGTGGCGCGAACCATGTCGCTTGTTTGACAAGTGAGTTTTCGGTCCGCCTTTGACAGGTCTTGAACATTCACCGGAAAACTATTGGTTAATCTCGCTCGAATGGCCTAATGGCCGTATGTAGCTCATCGGCACAAAGACATGTGGGCCACAGACACACTGTCTGTGGCCCACATGTCTAGAGCTTGTGAGCTACTAGCAACCCGTCGGAGGAGTGGTGGAACCATCCACCGGTACGCCGTCCGCCTTGCTGAAGTACCAGGTCTCGCCCGTGAGGTTCGAATTGACACCCTGAACGCAGTAGCCGTTGGTTACAGACTTCGCGGTGATGGTGTTACCTGCCGATGACGTGTACGTCATTGTCGACGGAAGTGTCGCATATGACGTGGTCAAGCCAATGGCCGTGTAGTCACCGTTCTTGTCCACAGCGGACGACTCAACGGCTGTCGCAGCGTTCTTGAGATCAGCCTTCAGCTGGGTACGGTAACCATTCTTGCGCTGGTTTAAGAATGTTGGGATCGCGATTGCCGCGAGGATGCCGATAATGATCATCACGACGAGAAGTTCGATCAGGGTGAAGCCCTGCTCTGAGTTCTGCGTGGCCTTGCGAATGCGAGTGAACATGGGATGAGCCCTCCCCGTTTGTGTGGGGCTCCATGCCCCCCGTTACAAGATGGGCATCGGCGTCCGTTGAGCGAAACTTGAGCGCCAATTGAGCAAATGTGACATCAAATCTCCGCTCGAACTACTTCGTCTGGCCGCCGATCAGATCGAAAATGCTGAAGATCGGCATATAGAGCGCCACGATCATCGATCCAACCAGACCACCCAGGATGGCAATCATGATCGGCTCAATGAGGGCGGTCATCTGCTCGGTCATCGTGTTGACCTCTTCGTCGTAGAACTCGGCGATCTTGCCCAGCATGTGGTCCAAGGCACCTGTGTCTTC